>NZ_JBEXGU010000018.1:0-88693 GCF_040607515.1 Streptosporangium sp. NPDC005286
GGCCCCCTGCCCCGCGAGGCCGGTGTCACGACGGTGCGGTGACCCGGAACATGTAAGCAGCCGAACACCTCCTCAAGGTGCGACAGCTCGACTCCGCTTCCGTGACCACGTGGCGCCCGCCTCGTCCTTCCCGGTCAGCCGGACCTGCCCCGGCGCCAGTAGGCGCTCACCGCTCGGGCCGCCCGGCAGGGTCGCGTCATACGCGGCACGCCGGGCTCAGCTCCCGATGATCCGCTCGACCAGCTCGGGTACCCACTCGACGTACTCCACTTCCGGCCCGCCGGCGTGGCGGGCGTAGAGGAACCGCCCGGTGGGGCTCGTGCTCATCGCGGTGGTGATCTCGGCGCCGTGCGCCTCCAGGGCGCGGACCTGCTCATCGAGGTCGGAGACGATGACGGTCGCCGAGGCATGGGCGTACCTCGCTCGCTCCTGCTGCGGTCCGGCCACGATGAGGAGGTCGCCGATGGCGGCCAGCTCGACGCCGTCGAAGGCGAACCGCAGGTCGGGTTCGGCCCCGACCATCTCCCGCAACAGGGGCAGAGCGCGGTCGAGGTCGTCGGCCCACAGGCGGCCATAGGTCTTCAGGATCGTCATGGGACCTCTCCCGGTCGGCGGGCCTTCCGGCCACACTCTCTTGTAGTTACCCGGTAACCGTAGAAGAGTGTGCGTTGACGTGGAAGAACGCACTTTTTGGAAAGGGAGGCACCTCGCGGTGACCGAGCAGCTCAGCCCCGTGCCGCACCGGGCGGACCTGACCCGTGCCGACTCGCTGGCACGCGAGATCTTCATCGGGATCGCCAACAAGTGGGCCCTGCTGATCGTCAACGTGATGGGCGAGCGCACGTTGCGCTTCACTGAGCTGCGCGCCGAGATCGAGGGCATCAGCCACAAGATGCTGACCCAGACGTTGCGCGGACTGGAACGCGACGGGCTCGTGGACCGGGTGGTCCACCCGACGGTTCCCCCGCGCGTGGAGTACACCCTGACCGCCGCGGGCCTGGAACTGCGGGACACCGTCAACGGCATCTGCGGCTGGACCCGCCGGCATCTGGACCACATCGAGCAGGCCCGCCGCCGCTACGACGCCACAGCCCGGCGGTGACCTTCGGACAGCGGGCGACCGCCGCGGAACTCAGCTGCTGTGATCATAGGTCGCGGTCAGGGAGGAGCTTGACCTTGACGCGGCGTCAACGTCTGTAATGCAGGTATGCGAATCGGAGAGGTCGCGGCGCTGGTCGGCATCACCACCCGCGCCGTACGCCATTACCACCACCAGGGACTGCTGCCAGAACCGCCGCGGCGGCCCAACGGCTACCGCGTGTACGGCCTGCGGGACGCGGTCGAGCTGGCACGGATACGGCGGCTCACCGAACTCGGCCTGGCCCTTGAGGAGGTACGCGACGTCCTGGCCGACGACCGGGGCCGTGACCTGCACGAGGTGCTCGTCGAACTGGACGCCGACCTCGCCCGCCAGGAGCGGGCGATCCAGGAGCGCCGGTCCCGGCTGGCGGTGCTGCTGGAAAAGGCCTCCTGTGCCGAGCTCGACCCCGACGACGTGGTCTCCCCCGGGCTGGCCGGGTTGTTCGGCGCGATGTCGACCTCGGCGGCCGAGCTGCCGGAACCCGCGCTGGCGGCCTGGGACCGCGAACTGCTCGCGCTGATGGACACGGCAGCCACTCCCGAGGATCGGGAGCGGCTGTTCGCCGCCATGCGGCCGATGGCCGCCGACCCCGGCGCCGTGGCCCGCTCCTACGAGCTCTACCGCAGGCTCGGCGAGCTGACCGAGGCGACCGCCGACGATCCGCGGATCCCCTCGCTGACCGCCGAGTTCGCCGACCACATCCCGGCCGACCTGCTGACCCTCCTCAGCTCCGATCTCCCGGGGGCCTCCACCGATCCACTCGGGGCGGCCTTCCTGGCGGATCTTCCCCCGGCCCAGGCCGAGGTCGTACGCACGACGCTGCGGCTTCTCAGCGGGCGGTTGTCCTGACTTCCTCCCCGCGGCCGCAGCCCGGGGTCTCCACGCTGGAGGTATTCAGATGAAGCGGCTGGTCCGCGCGATCGCCTACGCGGTGCTCCCCGCGGAGATGGCCCTGGTGGTGTGCCTGGTCGCGGGCGTCCCCATCCCGATGCCGGTGATCGTGGTGGCCGAGGTGGCCGTCGCCACTCTCGTCGGGGTGGAGACGTTCCTGCTGACCGGGGCGTTCAGGAGGCACCGGTCAGCGGGCCTGACGGCCGCCGAGGCGGCCGGGGCGGCGCTGCGGGAGCTGGTTCCCGAGCCGGTCCTGCGGTTGACGGCGCATGAGGCGAGAGCCGCGGCGAGCATCGGATATCTGGTCGCCGGGCGGCGGCAGGGGGTCCGCGGCGACGCCGTCGCGATCGGCTACGCCCGCGAGCAGACCCCCATGATGGTCATCCTGCTCGTGGTGTGCGTGATCGAGACGGTGGTTCTGGCCATCCTGCTGCCCTGGCCCGTCGTCCACGCGGTCGTGCTGGTCCTGGACGTGTACGCCGTGGTCACCATGCTGGCGATGACGGCCGCCGGCATCATCCGGCCCCATGTCGCCGCCCCGGGCGAGCTCAGGCTCCGCTGGGGTGCCCTGTTCGACCTCCGCGTGCCGATGGCACTGGTCGAGTCCGTACGGGTGGACCGGCGCTACGACCACGAAGGTCTCCTGCGGGTGACCGGCGACGAACTCTCCCTGGCGGTGTCGTCCCAGACGAACCTGGTCGTCGACCTGGCGGAGCCGGTGACCGCGGTGCGCCCGCTGGGAGCCGTCGTCACGGCCCGGCGCCTCCGCTGCTACGCCGACGACCCGGACGCCGCCGTCGCCGCGATCGGCCGGGCCCGTGACGGAGCACGGGCGACCGCATCGGTGCCCGGACTTCCTGCCCACCCTGACCGGCTGCCTCTGATCTCCTCGGCGGGACCGGCTCAGCACCCGCCCCGCACCGCCCGATCGGGCTGAATGCACGAGACAGAACACCTAGCCCGTCCTCCGAGAGCGGATCAGGCCGAGTTCGGTCAGGTCGTCGGACCAGAGCCAGCCCGCCTCCTTGGCGATCCTGACCGCCTCCACGCGCGTGCGGGCGTCGACCTTGGTGAGGATCCGCGCCAGGTAGTTGCGTACCGTGCCGCCGGACAGGCAGAGCCGGTCGGCGATCTCGCCGACCGGTGCGCCCTCGGCCGCGGCCTGCAGGACCTCCAGCTCGCGCGGGGTGAGCGGGTTCGGCTTCGCGTTGAGGGTGGCGACGGCCAGCTCGGGGTCGACGACCTGCTGGCCGGCGGCCACCCGGCGTACGCAGTCGGCGAGCTGGCTCGCCGGGGTGTCCTTGACGACGAAACCGCGTGCCCCCGCGTCCAGCGCGCGGTGCAGCGCGGCCGGGGTCGCGAGCCCGGTCAGGATCACCGTGGCGCACTCGGGGAGCCTTCTGTGCAGTTCCGCCGCGGCGGTGAGGCCGTCGGTGCCGGGCAGGCCGATGTCGAGGAGTGCGACGTCCGGCCGGTGCTGCAGGCAGGAGCGGACCACCTCGTCGCCGTGACCGACCTCTCCCACGACCTTGATGTCGTCCTCGGTGGAGAGCAGGGCGACCATGGCCCCCCGGACCAGGTGCATGTCCTCGGCGATCAGGACGCTGATCATGGGTTGTCTCCCCCGTCGTTTCGCGGTGCGCTCGTGCCTGGCCCGGGGCCACTACCCACACGCGAGGAGACTACCCACAGAATTCAGCCGATTACTGCGTACCAGCGTTAAACACCGAAAAGCCTGACATGAGGTTATCGTCCTTACGAGGGAAGATTGCCGTCACCGGCTCCATCTGGGCCACGCTCCGTGGACTATGTAATGGCGTGAACATATAACCCGAATAAGTGCCGACTGTTTAGCACCCCCGTCGGGTTGTCCTCCGCCGACGCCTCATAATGGCCTCGCCCATTGACCTCTGCCCCTTTGAGGGTGTTCACGGACGCGGTGTGCGAGCATCCGGATCCCATCCTCGTCGGCAAGCCGATATGCCGACGACCACGGCCGCGGCCCGGTGACCGGTTCGCACGACGACTCCGTCCGGCTCCGCGTGATCGGCACCCCCACCGTGGTCAAGCGCGTATGCGGCACCACCGGCATGGCCATGACGCGGCTGTACATGCCTGACATCGGCTACCCGCCGCCCTGCCCGGCCCGCTGGGCGGAGATCCCGGCGGCGTCAGACCGGGGCGACGGTGTGGTGTTCCAGCAGGACGTCGGTCAGCAGGTAGCCGCCGCAGATCAGGTGGGCCAGCGGGTGGGCCCGTATCTCCCGGTAGTGGGTGGCGATCCGGAACGCGGCCGCGACCGGGGTGGCGGCGCTCGTCCACAGCGGTCTGTGCCGGCCGGTGGAGGCCGGGACGACCCACCAGAAACGGCAGGCGTCGTCGAGGCGGGCGACCAGCCCGTAGTAGACGGAGACGACTATCTTGCCGGATGGCAGGCGGTGGACGTCCGCCGGGATGTTGTGGGCTCGCGCCAGCAGGGCCGCCAGTTCACGGGCCCGGAGTTCGGCTGGGTGCGGCGCGAGGTCTTCGGGGGGTGTGTGATCAACGGTCACGCTCGCGAGACTAGAGATCATGGGATGCCCACCTCAACGGTGTTGCGCGATGTTGCGAGTTCACTTCTCGCCCAACGCGGCGGCCGCGGCCCGCAACAGGGCGCGGGCCTCCTGCCCGTAGGCCGCGGCACCGCTCAGCGCCCGGAACGCCTTCTCGTACACGCCCACGTCGCTCGGGGCCTTGTGCTGGATCTGGCCCGGCACGGTGTCGACGCGGACCCGGTTGGCGTCGTATATCCAGAAGTTCTCCGGCGGCATGAGCGGCGGCCTGATCGTCGCGGGGACGATGCCGAAGGACACGTTCGCGACGCCCGAGGTCAGCTCCGCCAGCCGGTCGAGCTGGGCGGCCATCTCCGCCGGGCCGACCAGCGGGGTGCGGAGTGCCTGCTCGCCGACGACGAACGCGAACCGCTTGCTCCCGTTGCGCAGGATCTCCTGTTGCCTCAGCCTCGCCGCGACCGCGGCGTCGATGTCATCGGGGATGCCGCGGAAGTCGATGATGGCGCGCAGGTGGCCGCGGGCGTAGTCACCGGTCTGGAGCAGGCCGGGGACGGCCGAATGCTGCCAGACGCGGAACTGGTGGGTCCTGTCGTACAGCGGCTGGAAGGAGCGCTGCACGTGGCCGAGGCCGCTCTCCTCAAGGCGGCGCCAGTCGGTGTACATGGCGTCGATGTTCTGGGCGGCCGCGATCAGGTCGACCACCTGCTCGTCCGCGTCGCAGGCCTCGCACCACGTCCGGATGTCGGCCTGGTTGGGCATCTGGACCGCGTTCTCGATCTTTGAGATCTTGGTGTGGTCCAGGCCGGTCTTGGCCGCCAGCGCTCGCCCGGTCAGCCCGGCGTCGGCGCGAAGCGCCCTGAGCCTGGCGGCGAGAATGCCTTTGGCCTCGTCGATGCGTGCTGTGGAGGTCGCCATCTCCGTCACCTCGTCACCGCGGGGGGGTTGATCCTCCGACCGTACGTCGGATGTTGCGATCTGTCCTGAAAGTTGCGAATAGTTGCGGAATGCTGATGGGCGCGCTCCCGCTCCGTTATCCGGAAAGCCTGCGACAGGCCGTGCGAGGTCGGTGAGAGACCTACGATTGGCCGTCCCACCTGCGCTTTCCGCTGATGCGGGTCGGGGATGTCGGGCGCAAGCCTTACGGTAGGGCGCGTGCCAGAGACGAACCATGAGCTCACGCTCGACTCGGCCCTCACCGAGGAGGCCGTGCTCTCGACCTACCGCCGCATGTTCGCGGCGCTCGCCCGCGACAGCGGCGCGGTGGTGGACGACCCCGCGCTGGTCGACATCGCCGAGACCCTGTTCGCGGCGTTCGCCGAGGCCGGCGAGGAGTGGCTGACCCACGAGCAGATGCGCAACGTCTGCCGGGCCTATCCGCTCGACCGGTTCGAGAACCGGCTCCGGGTCCTGCGAGGCCTCGGCGCGATCCGCGAGGTGTTTCCCAAGCCCAACCAGCTCCGCTACCGCGCGTCGTTCACCAGCGTGGTGGGGCTGATGTTCATCCGCCGGATGATGGACGACGGCGGCCAGTCGGAGATGCACCGGCTGCTCGCGCTCGAAGACCTCAACGTGGCCGACCCCCGCACGACGATGGAGGAGGCCCGCGCCAGCGCTCAGAACCTCTCGCGCGCCTTCCGGCTCTGGGCCCTGGAGCTGATCACGCTGACCGGCGGCACCATCGAGGAGTTGCGCGAGCAGGCCCCCAAGCTGTGGGGCACCGAGGAGATCGCCCGGCGGGCGCAGAACCTGCACGGCACCATCCTCACCCGCTGGCCCGACCTCGACCGCACCTGTACCGAGCTGCGCGCCGCGATCTACTCCTACAGCGACGCCTCGCGCCGTGCCGCCGGGCGTCTGGCCGACTCCGCGGGCACGACGAGGAACCTGACGCTGCTCCCCGCGGAGCTCTGGCGCACCTTCGCGCAGACCGCGAGCAAGGAGCGGCTGGCCTCGGTGCTCGACGGCTTCGTCTTCGACGCCCCCGCCCCCTGGCACGATCCGGCGGCGATCGTCAGGGCCGTGGACGAGAGCCCTCGCCCGGCACCCGCCCAGCCCACTCCCCCGCGCTCGGCCCTGCCCGACACCGGCCCCGCCGACACCCACGACCCCGCCACCGACGGCCTCGACCACCTGACCACCGTGGCCGAGGCCGCCCTCGCCGGGCGCTCCACCGCCCGGCTGGAGGAGTTGCTCACCGCCGACGGCGAGTGGGTCTCCGCCCGCCGTCTGCTGGCCGACCTCGTCTCGGCCGACCTGCGCCCCGACTCCCCCTATCGCCTGCGCTGGTCCGACGGCCTCACCGCCACCCCTGGCGCCGAACCCGCCTGGCTCTCTCACGGCCGCCTGGAAAGGACCGGCGGTGTCGGCTGATCCGCGGCACGTACCGGCCCCGGCGACCGAACCGGCGAGCAGCGGCCCCGAGACACCCGAGTACCCGCTGACGACCGGGGAGGCCGGCGCCGAGACGCACCCGCGGCCCCCGGAAACCGGGCTTGAACCGTCCGCGACGGCACACGTCCGTACCACCGAGGCGTACGCGCGGACCTCGGAGGCCGAACCGTCCGTGACGGCACATGTCCGGGCCAGGTCGGGCGGACCTCTCGCGCTCCATGCCGGGCAGGCGGCTCCGGCGGGGATGGCACGGCTGGGTCGCGGTGACGGAACGGGCATGGCGCTGCCGGTCTGGCCCGACGGGGCGACCCCTTCGCTCCTGGAGGAGTACCAGGTCGCACCGGTCCCGGTGGAACGATCCGGCGAGACCCGGCGGGTGCTGGCCGCGGCGCTGCGCTGCTGCTGGAGCGACCTGACCGCCGACCCGTGGCCCGGCACCCCCGCCCCGGTGGACGACGTGCTGTCGACATACCGTGCCCTGATCGGGCGCGGCGACGACCTGATGCGCAACTGGGCGATCGGCGCGCTGCGCCGCCTGCACGACTCGGCCTGGCTGGAGGTCGCAGACGGGTTCGTCCGGCTCGGCCCCCGGTGCGCGTCCTGGCCCCCCGCGTCCCACGCCCAGCTGCGGGAGCTGATGCGCCGCCTGCCCACCGCGGAGGAGACCCCGGGCGGCACGGAGGTGCTCCCGGTCATCGATGACGGCCCTGACGGCGCCGCTGAGGACGCTGAGGCGGGGGCGAGCGTCACGATTCCCGACGAGGTGGACACCGATCTGCTCGGCCCGTTCGACGAGCGTCGCAGGGCCGAGATCGTGGCGGCGTTCATGGCGGTGGAGCACACGGCCGAGCCGGTGCACGAGGCCCGCTTCTCCGCGCTGCGCGACCCGGTGCTGCGCCGCACGCTCACCGAGATGCTGGAGCGCCGCGGCCGGGTCCTGATCCACGACCGCGAGTCGTGGATCTCCGGCTACGCGGCCGGGACACTCGGCGCGGGCACGGCCTCAGGAGCGGGCACGGCTTCGGGAACGGGCACGGCTTCGGGAACGGGCACGGTGTCGCAGGCGGGCTCGACGTTGGACGAGGCCGAGCGGGCGGTGCTGGTACTGGTGCTGATCCACTCGGTGGCGATTCCCAGGGCCGACGGCCTGCTGCCCACCGACAGCTGGCTCTCGCCGTTCCCGGCCCAGATCGACGAGTTGCGGCGGCATACCAAGCTGCCGATCGGCGAGCTGGAGGCCGCACTGCGCACCCTGCGTCACGCGGGTCTGGTGACCCAGGTGAAGGCGGGCGAGGAGGCCGGGGGGTACGTGCCGGGGCCGCAGTTCCACCGGCTGACCCCGCAGGCCAGGCGGCGCCTGCAGGAGGAACTGATCCTCGCGGCGGGGCCGCACACCCCGCTGGCCGCGGCCGTACGGGCCAACCGGCGGTGATCGGGAGTGGAGCGACCACACCACGCGATGAGTCGACCCCGGTGGGGGGTACCGAGGACCCGGCGCTCCCGGAATCGGGAACGGGACGGAAGAAAGGAACGACGGGGTTGACCGACCAGCGGAACCAGGCCGCGAAGAGTTCACGGGGGAGCCGCGCGAAAGCCGCCGACACCGGAACGGGCACGGGCGAAGCCGTCCAGGCCGGAGCCGGGAACATCTCGGCCAGGGGCAGCCGGGGTGCGAACCCCCGGCCCGGGGACGTGCCGGCCAGGGGCGGCCGGGCCGCGACCGCTCCGGCCGGGGACGTGCCGGCCGGAGGGAGCCGGGCCGCGAGAGCCGAGACCTCCGAGGCCTCTGCCGGGACGCAGGCGAGTCTGGTCCCCGTGGAGATCCGTGCCACCGCTCCGACCGAGAACGTGGTGGGTGACCGGGTGCTGGTCGCCGTACAGCCGGTCAACATCTCCCGGCTCTCGACCCACCCGGTGCCGACCGTGCCGGGCACGCTGATCGTGGTCGCGGGCGCCGGTCCGAAGGACTCCAACGGCGCGGGCAAGTCGTCGTTCATCGCGATGATCACAGCGCTGCTCGGAGACGAGCAGTGGCGTTTCGCCTCGGGCGCCAAGTCGGTGTCGGAGCTGCTGTTCAACGCCGAACTCGCCGCGGGCGGCGGCGGCCGGACCTGGGCCAGCGCCGACCACGGCTACATCGTCGGTGTCTTCGCGCCGGCCGGCTCCGTGCACACGGGCTCCATGGACCCCGGCCTTCCGGACGCCGCCCCCTCGGACGGTGGCTCTCTGGACGCCGACCCGGCGCGCACCGGTTCCCTGGACGACGCGGTGACCGTGTGGCTGCGGGTCAACCAGGAGGCCCCGCACCTGGAGATCAGGTGGGCCCCGGGAGTGCACCTGGCGTCGGCGGCCTCGGAGGCGGAGCGGGTGACGCGAGCCGACGCGCTGTGGGCGGCGCTGCCCCGCTCGGCGGGACGACGTGACGTGGTGGCGCGCGACCTGACCAGGTTCCTGTACGGCGACCGGGTCAGGTGCGTGTCGTTCCTGTCCACCTCGGTACGGAGCAAGGTCGCCACCAACCTGCTCTCCCAGCCGCTCAACGAGATCTCCCCGGAGCGGGTCTTCGAGGCGATCGCCGCGCTGACCGGCCTGGACGCCGAGCTCGACCAGGAGCGGGAGGCCCGCCGCGACGAGCACGCCAGGCGGGTGCGCGCGACGCGGGCCATGGAGCTGCTGCGGGAGTTCGAGGACGAGTCCCGTACGCTCCTGGAGACCTTCGACCGGCGCGACCGTGCCCGCGTCCGGCTGGCCGAGGCGATGCGCCGCTGGCGGGGACGGCTGGCGCGCAGGCTCGCCGACGCGGGGCAGCGGGACGAGGCGCTGGCGGTGGAGCTGGAGCGGGCCGGCGCGGCGGCCGAGCGCGCCACGGAGGCGATCGGCGAGATCAGGGCGGAGATCGCCACGCTCAAGGACGACACGCTGGAGCGCGGTCTGGCCGAGGCTCGCAGGGAGCTGGCCACCCTGCAGGCACGCGCCGCGAAGCTGGACGCCGACCGAGCGGTGGCGGAGAACTCGGTGGACGACCTGCGCGGCTGGATTCCCGGGCTTGAGGAGCAGCGTCGGCTGGCCGACGGGCGCGACGTGACGGCGGCGGGCGCGGAGCTGGCCGAGGCCAGGACGCGATTGAACGAGGCGCTGAAAGCACTGGGCGTGGCCGACCGCGAGGTCGAGGGGGCGAAGGCGGCGCTGGACGACGCCGAGGGCGGACCGGCCGCGGCCCAGCTCAACGCGCTCGCCGAGGCGGGCGTCGGAGCGACCGGCCTGCTCGACGCGATCGACGTCGCCGAGCAGGCCCGCGAGGACGAGGCCGGGCGGAAAGCAGCCGCGCTGGGATCTCGCGGGTGGCCGCACGAGCACGCGGTGATCGTCGACGCGGCCGATCTGGAGGCCGCGTCGCGGGCGCTGAACGCGCTGCCCGGCTCGGTGCTGGTCAGCGCGGCGGGAGTCACCGTCGTGGGGTCGTTCGAGGTGGCCGTCACCGGCAGGGAGGCCCGGATCAAGGCCGCCGAGCAGCGGCTGCACCGGGCGCGCGACACGCAGGAGAGCGCCGCGGCGGCCGTACGGGCTGCCGAGGACGCCGTGGCCGAGGCTGGCAGGCGGCTGGAGGGGGCCAAGGCGTCGGTGCAACTGGCCGACATCGAGCGGCGGCTGGCCGAGCGGCGGAACACGCTCGGTGAGCTGACCGAGGCACTGGCCGAGGTCGCGCCGAAGGTGGGCGAGGCCGAGCGCCGGGCGAGCACGCTGGACTTCCGCGCCCGTACCAGGAGCATGGAGGTCGAGCGCCTGGAGGGCCGCAGGGCCGGGCACGAGTCCGACCGCGACCAGGCCACCGGGCAGGCGGCGAGAATCACCGCCGACCGCGAGGCGCTCAGGCTTGACGCGCTGGCCGGCGACTGGGGCGGCACCGTCGACGGTGCCCGCGAGTGGCTGGGGGCCCTGGACGAGCAGGAGCGCCCGCTGACGGCCGAGGAGTGGTGGCGGGCCGCCGAGCGCCGCCTGGACGAGGCGCTGCGCGACACCTTCCCCGGCGAGGACGAGGAGATGCCCGAGGAACTGCGCTTCCTGGTCAGGGAGCGGACCGCGCCCGGCGCCGGGCGCACCGCCCGCGAGCAGGCGACGTTCCCCGGCGTGTGCTCGGCGCTCGCGTCCTACCTGCGCGGCCAGGAGGAGTACGAACGGCACCGGCGCCGCCAGATCGAGACGCAGATCACCACCCGGCAGCGTGACCTGACGGCCGCCGCCAAGGGTGCCGAGGAGGCCGCGCAGTCCACCGCCGTGCACCGGGCCGCGCTGACCGCCGCGATCAAGGCGCGGCTGACCCGGGTGGCCGAGGAGTTCGACAGGCTCGACACTTCCTACGGAGGCTACGGCGCGACGCTGGAGTTCCCCGTGCCGCCCGCGCCCGCCGACCCCGAGCAGCGCTGGGCGTGGCGGGTGACGCCCAAGTGGCGCAGGGGCGAGGGGCAGGGGTTCGTGCCGTACAACCGGCGGGCCAACACCGCGCTGATGGACGAGAAGGCGGTGAAACTGGTCTGCGCGGCGGCGATCGCGTCCTCCGGTGGCGGGCACCTGTGCCTGGTCCTCGACGAGCTGGGCCGCAACCTCGGCAAGGAGCATCGCAGGGAGGCCGTGGCGCTGTTCCGCCGGATCGGCGAGACGTACGGGATCACGGTGATCGGCGCGCTCCAGGACGACATGGAACCCTACGCCGTCGACGCCTGCGGCCAGTACGTCAAGCTGCGCCGCTCCTCCGACGCCATGCCGTACAACGAGCCACCGGTCGTCATCGGCCACGACCGGAACGCCGAGCGGGTGCGCGCCCTGGCTTCCGCGGTGAGCAGGTGAGCGGGTGAGCGGGGAAGACCAAAGAGCGGGTTGAGCCGGAAGACCGGAAAGCGGGAGGACCGGTGAGCGGGGTGAGCCGATGTTCACCGGTCCGGTGTGACCGCGGGCCGACCTCTCCCTCGTGCCGCTACGCGGGAGGGCTCACCACGCTGCGCATCGTGAGCTCCGCGTCCTGGAGGGAAAGGGAGACCCGTACGGAACCCAGTTCGGAGGTCCGCGAGACATGCGTCCCGCCGCAGGGGATGCGCGCCTCGCCTTCGGGCAGCGAACAGTGCCACATCCGCCGCGCGGACAGGGATGGGGACGGGCTGTCCACCGTGATCGGCGCATCGGCCGCGATCCACTCGCCGAGCTGGTCGTCGATCCGCCGGGTGAGTTCCGCGAGGTCGAGGCCCTCGGCGTCGAATCCCTTTCTCCGCAGCGACTTGCCCAGGCGGTAGACGTCGTCACTGCCGTGTTCCACGATCCGTGACGTGGTGATCGCCGCCTGGTCGAAGTCGGGCCGGCCGAGCGAGTCGGGCGTCACCTCCTTGCGCCACCGGTCGGCCAGCGCCGCGTTGAGGGCCAGCGCGGCGAGGTGACACGCGCTGTGCCCCGCGGAGAGCGCCGACCGGTACGCCTCGTCGACGACCAGCTCGGCGTCCCCGGCGATCGGCTCCTTCAGCACGTGGACCACGAGCCATTGCCAGCCGTCGGCGCCGCGGCGTACCGGGATCTCCTCCCCCAGGTAGAGCCGCTCGCCGTCCGACGCGCCGGTCACGCAGTCGACGACCGGCAGCCCGTTCACGGTCCCCCGGTCGGCGGGCTGGTCGGGCCAGGTGTGGTCCAGGGGATGGAACGGTGTCTGCGCCGTCACCACGCCGTAGCCGCCGCTCACCGGTGTGGCCGAGACCACCCGCGAGACCCCGTGGACGTCGCCGCGTGGATAGGTGACCTGTGTGTCCATAGCTGATCTTTGGTTCCCATCGTTCCGTGTCATTCCGCAAGCGACCGCGAGGACCGCGCCGAACACGATATGACCTCGCGGTCCCCTCGGCCCGGACTTCGACGATCAGGCGGTCTTCGCGGCAGCGGCACCGGACGGGGAGGTACGTCCCGCTATGCCGTCCCACAGGGCATGGCGCGCCTCCAGCGCCGCCCGCAGCGTGGCCGCGCAGTCGTTCCACTTCCGCCGGTCGTCCCCGCAGAGATCGACCAGCATCTGCATGGCCATCGGCGTGTGCTGCTCGCCGTCGACCTCGATGTGGCGAGAGAGGTAGTCGCGGAACTTCTCCAGGGCCTCCGCATGCCGGTCCGTCCGCAACACGCGGTCGAACATCTCCGGGATGAGGTCCTCCCTGCCGAACGCGAAGGTCGCCGCCTGGGCGTGCAGGGGAGCGGACTCGATGATCTTCCAGGTGGTCCTGACGAAGTCGGCGGCCGCCGGTGGCACACCGGGGAGCCCCAGTCCCTTTTGGACCGTTCCACCCTCTCTCAGATGGCTGACGAACGACTCGATGGGCCGCACGTCGGCACCTGCCTGCCGCATCCCCTCGACGTACAGCTCGAAGTGGCTGATGTGGCCTTCCCCGAGCTCGTCGCTCTCCTCCACGAGCACGATCTCGTTGATCAGGCGCCGGCTCGTCCGGGGGCCCTGCGGGACCCAGGGGACCCGCACGCAGGTGAGCCGCCCCTGCAGGTTCTTCAGCAGCGACATGAAGTCCCAGACCGCGAAGACGTGGTGCTCCATGAAGACGACCACGTCGTCGAGCTCGTTCAGCGAGTTGTAGACGTCGTGGGCGAGGATCTTCTCCCGGATCGGTTCGATGGTCCTTTGCAGCTCGTGGAGACCGGGGTGAGAGACGTTCCAGCTGTAGCGTGATTCCGACATCTTCTGACTCCTTAGTAGACGTCGTAGTCCCACGACGTCGGCCTGTCGTGCTCCAGGAGATCCGCCTTGGCGAGCCGTTTCTCGTATCGTGCCAGCTCTCTCCGTGTGAGCAGGCGAAAACACGAGACGAGGCATCCGCCGGGGATCCGTCGGCAGGCCGCCCCTTCCAAGTCGATTGCAAGATCGTTCGCTAGCCTGACCGGCGTGCGAGAAGTGATCGTCGTGGGTGTTCTCATCGCGGCCCTGAGCGGCTGCGCGATCGAAGGCGGGGAGCGGATGACAGGGACGGTCGATGCCGGGCGGGAGACCGCCGCGGAGCGGCAGGCCGGGGCGGGGCAGTCGGAGGCCGGGGTGCTCAAGGGGCGGGTCGTCGACGCGGCGGGCAGGCCCGTCGCGGGCGCGGAGATCGTCGCCGACAACCAGCTTCTGTACAACAGCAACCTGGTCGTGACGACGGACAAGGACGGCCGCTACCGGGTGAGCACCGACGTCGCCGCGGCCACGTTCCGGGTGACCGGCACCGTGACCCGCCGCTTCGAGGGCCGTGCCTACACGATGGAGCTGACCCCCCACGACGACACCCCCTTCGCCGGTTCGGACGGTGCGATCCGCGACTTCACCTGGCGGCTCGCCGGTGAGCGGTCCGACGGGCTGGGCTTCTATGGCAGCATGGTCCTCTTCCATCTGGAGTCCTACGACCCACAGAGCCCGGAGACCTTCCTGCAGGACGAGGACGTCACGCTCACCCTGACCCCGCAGGGACCGCTGATCGACGGCTCGGCCGGTGAGGTCATCACCCGCCGGGCCGAGCGCGGCGGCGACGGCTCGGGGGTGCTGGACGTGCCCATCGGCCGCTACCGGATCACCGCCGAGCACCTCGGGCGACCCCTGAAGATCCGGATCCGCGACACCGGCGAGTACGGCGAGGCCGTCGTCGCCGACTTCGAGCGCCTCCTGACCACCGTCCACCGCATCCAGCTCGACCTCAAGCCCTAGCCCAAACCCTCCATCTCGCGGCCGGCGATTCATCTCGTCCGGCAGGGCGGCAGAGAGGTCGGCGGCGTGCCGGCCTCGATCGTCAACTTCTTCAATCCCGCGGTCATCATGATCGGCGGTGATCTGGCCGAGGCGGGCGAGCATCTCCTGGCGAGCGTTCGCGAGGTGGTTTACGCTCGCTCGCTGCCCCTGGCCACCCAACGACTCGGCATCCGCGCCAGCGAACTCGGCGGCCGTGCGGGGGTCATCAAACACGTCTTGGCTCCCGAGGCCGTCGGCCAGTCCAACCCTGCTTAACTTATGTCGACAATCGACATATTGATTATTGACCGCCGACGAAACCAGCCTTTAACATCGCGAAACATGGGGGGTAGCTGACAAAAGTCGCCACTGTTCGGAGGTCGCAATGCCCACGTTCGGCGTATGGCTGGTCGGTGCTCGAGGATCGGTGGCGACCACCGTGATAGTCGGTGCCGCCGCCTTCAGGGCGGGGATCTCCCCTCCTCGCGGCTGCGTTACCGACATCCCCGGCTTCCCCGGCAGGCTTCCGCCGTTCGCCGACATGGTCTTCGGCGGTCACGACACGGCGGAGATCTCCCTGCGCAAACGAGCCGAGCAGCTGAGCGAAGCGGGCGTGATCCCGGCGTATCTGCCCGCCCTGCTCGCCGGGGATCTGGCCGCCGCAGAGGCCGAGATCCGGCCGGGGCACGCGTCCGGCGACGCTCCGCAGAGCGCGGCCGCCGCCCGCCTGATCCGCGATCTCGTCGAGTTCCGCGAGAGACACGGGGCGGACCGCGTCGTCGTGGTCAACGTGTCGTCGACCGAACCCCCCGCCGTGTGGCGCCCCGAGTTCGAGCGGCTGGCCGACCTGGAGGAGGCGCTGGCGGGCGGGGCGGAGGTCCTGCCTCCCAGCTCGCTCTACGCATACGCCGCCTTCCACGCGGGCTGCGCCTATGTCGAGTTCACCCCGTCCACCGGGCCGACCCTGCCCGCGCTGGCGGAGCTGTCCGCCTTGAAGGCCGTGCCGTACGCGGGGCAGGACGGCAAGACCGGGGAGACCCTGGTCAAAAGCGCGCTGGCGCCCATGTTCGCGGGCCGGGCGCTGCAGGTGCGCTCCTGGTCGGGCCTGAACCTGCTCGGCGGAGGGGACGGCGCCACCCTCGCCAATCCGGACGCCAGGGCGAGCAAGCAGATGTCGAAGAACCGGGCCGTCACCGGCGTGCTCGGGGCGGGAATCGACGGCCAGACGCACATCGACTACGTCCCCGACCTCGGTGAGTGGAAGACCGCCTGGGACCACGTCACGTTCGAGGGTTTCCTCGGCGTGCGGATGACCTTCCAGTTCACCTGGCAGGGCTGTGACTCCGCGCTGGCCGCGCCCCTCGTCCTCGATCTCGCCCGGCTGGTCGCCCGGGCGCATGAGAAGGGCCGGCACGGTGTGCTCCCCGAACTCGGTTACTTCTTCAAGGATCCCCTGGCGACGGATGAACACGGGCTCGCCGAGCAGTACGCTCGGCTGCGCGCCTTCGCCGAGGAACTGTCGTGAGGGCGCTGCTCGAACTGGTCAGAGCACCCGCCGCGCTTTCCGTACCCGGCGACACCATGGCCGGTGCGGCGGCGGCAGGACGACCCGCCACCCCCGGACCGGCCGTCGCCTCCTTGTTCCTCTACTTGTCGGGCATGGCGCTCAACGACTGGGCCGACCGGGAGATCGACGCCGTCGAGCGACCGGAACGCCCCATCCCCTCAGGGCGGATCACCCCCGGCCGCGCGCTCGGCATCGCCGTGACACTGACCGGTGCCGGCCTGCTCACGGCGGCGCTCACGGACGGGCGTCGCGGGCTGGCCCGCGCCGGGCTGCTCGCGGGCGCCGTGTGGGCGTACGACCTCGGGCTCAAGCGGACGGCCGCGGGACCCGCGGCCATGGCCGCCTGCCGGGCGCTCGACGTGCTGCTCGGCACGGGCGAGCGCGCCGGGACCGGTGGGCTGATGGCCCTGGCGATCGGCGCGCACACCTACGGGATCAGCCTGTTGGGCCGCGCGGAGGTGAAGGGGGCACACCGAGGAACGATCAACGGTGCGCTGGCGGCGAGCGCGGCCGCGGCCGGGCTGGCTGCCCTGAGCTGCCTGGGAGGGGGCCGTCACCCGGCACCGCCGAACGGGCCGTGTCCCGGGAATGCCACTTTCCCGGTGCCCGCGTCGCACCGCGCCGACGCTCCGGCACCGCATGACCGGGCCGCCGCGGTCGCGCTGCTCGTGGGCTATGCCGCCGTGACCGCCGGTGCGCAGGCCGGGCTGCGGGCCAGTCCGGACCCCGACCAGGTACGGCACGCCGTACGGCTCGGCATCCTCGGCCTGATCCCGCTCCAGGCGGCGGGCGTCGCGGGACGGGGCCGGCTCGCGCAGGCCTGCGCGCTGCTGGCGGCGATGCCCGCAGGCCAGTGGCTCTCGGCCCGGATGGCGACGTCGTGAACTGGGCCTACTGCACGAACGGCTTCTCCGACCACCGGCTTCCCGAGGCACTCGCGATCCTGACCGACCTCGGCTACAACGGGGCGGCGATCACCCTTGACCACGGCCATCTCGACCCCTACGCCGCCGGATCGGCGCACGAGGTGGCGCTGATCGCCAAGCGACTCGATGCGCTCGGCCTCGGCGCGGTCGTCGAGACCGGCGGGCGCTACACGCTGGATCCGTGGCGCAAACACCACCCGACGTTGCTGGACGACGACGCCGGCGCGGCACAGCGGGCCGATCTCCTGAGCAGGGCACTGCGGATCGCCGCCGACCTGGGCGCTCCCGTGGTGCATCTGTGGAGCGGCGTGCGACCCGCCGAGGTCCCCGAAGCGGAGGCATGGGCGCGACTGGTCCGCTGGTGTGAACGGCTTCTCGACGAGGCCGACCGTGTCGGGGTCACGCTGGGGTTCGAGCCGGAGCCGGGGATGCTCGTGGCGGACCTCGCCGGGTACGAGCGGCTGCGCCGCCTGCTCGGCGGCCATCACCGTTTCGGGCTAACCCTGGACATCGGCCACTGCCGGTGCCTCGAACCGTATGACGTCCCCGAGTGCGTGCGGCGGGCACTGCCGTACCTCGCGCACGTGCAGATCGAGGACATGCGCCGGGGCGTCCACGAGCACCTGGAGTTCGGCGCGGGTGAGATCGACTTCCCACCGGTGCTCGCCGCGCTCGACGGCTACCGGGGCCTGGTCGCGGTCGAACTCGCCCGGCACGGTCATGCCGCCCCCGAGGTGGCCCGCAGGTCCATCGACTTCCTGAGGAGGGCGTATGAGCGAGCAGGAGTGGACGGCGCAGGCCGTACAGCAGGTGAAGGCCGACCCTGAGTCGGCGCGGCTGCTGTTCCCGCAGGCCGGGCGGCGCGGCGGACCCGGCGCGCGACACGCGCTGCTGACCGCGCTGCGCGGGAACCCGGCCGTGATCGGCGAGCTCTACCGGCGCGGCGACACCGGCGAGCGGCTGGCGATCCTGAACGCCCTGCCCGAGCTCGCGGTCGGCGCGGCCGCCGTTTCGCTGGTCGAGGACGCGCTGCGCACCAACGACGCCAGGCTGGTCGCCGCCGCGCTCGGCCCCTATGGCTCACGATGGCTGGACGACCACGCCTTCCGTCACGGCGTGCTCAAGTGCGTCTTCCTGTCGATCCCGCTCGCGTCCGTCGCGGGGCTCGACCGCCGCTTCGACACCGAGCTCGCCAGAATGCTCGCCGATCACGCCGCCGAGCGGATGGCCGCGGGCCGACCGGTTCCCCGAGATGTGCTGGAGAGGCTCTGATGCGAATCTTCGACCCCCACATTCACATGACGTCCCGGACCACCGACGACTACGAGCGGATGCGCGCCGCAGGGGTGCGGGCGGTGGTCGAGCCCGCCTTCTGGCTGGGGCAGCCGCGCACCAACGTCGGCAGCTTCCTCGACTACTTCGACGGGCTCCTCGGCTGGGAACCGTACCGTGCCGCGCAGTACGGCATCCGGCACCACTGCGCGCTCGCGCTCAACCCCAAGGAGGCGAACGACCCGCGGTGCACGGACGTGCTCGCCGAACTGCCGAACTATCTGCTCAAGGACTCCGTGGTCGCGGTCGGCGAGATCGGCTACGACTCGATGACCCCGGCCGAGGAGCACGCTTTCGAGGCCCAGCTCGCGATGGCGGCCGACAGCGACCTGCCCGTCCTGGTGCACACGCCGCACCGCGACAAGGTAGCGGGCACCCGGCGCACGCTCGACGTCGTCCGCGCCTCGGGGACGGCGCCGGGGCGGGTGCTCGTCGACCACCTCAACGAGCCGACTGTGGGCCTGGTCGCGGAGTCGGGTTGCTGGATGGGATTCTCGATCTATCCCGACACCAAGATGGACCCGCACCGGATGGTGGCGATCCTCAGGGAGTACGGCACGGCGCGGATGCTGGTGAATTCGGCCGCCGACTGGGGCCGCAGCGATCCGCTGAAGACCCGCGAGGTCGCCGACGCCATGCTCGCGGCCGGGTTCACTGCGGACGACGTAGACCAGGTCCTGTGGCGCAACCCCGTCGCCTTCTACAGGCAGAGCGGGCGGCTCGATATCGGCACGGCATCCGGCGAGCCGGCCCACATTCCTGATGCGCGCTCTGCCGAGCCGGACTTCGCGGGCAACACGATCAGGCGGGGCTGAAGCGCATGCGCTTCCGGCATCCCGACGGCTCGACCGTCCACCTCGCCTACTGCACCAACGTCCACCCCGCCGAGGACCTGCCCGGCATCCACGCGCAACTCACCGGCTTCGCCGCGCGGGTGCGGGATCTGCTCGGCGTCGATCGGCTCGGGATCGGGCTGTGGCTGCCCCATGAGGCGGCGCGGTCGCTGATCACCGACGCCGCCGAGCTCGTACGGCTCCGCGCCCTGCTCAGCCGGCTCGGGCTGGAGGTGGTGACGCTCAACGGCTTCCCCTATCGCGGCTTTCACGACGAGGTCGTGAAATACCGGGTCTACTTCCCGGACTGGACATCGCGCGAGCGGGCGCGTTACACGCTCGATCTGGCAGAGATCCTTGCCCGCCTGCTGCCGGACGACGTCACCGAGGGCACGATCTCGACCCTCCCCCTCACCTGGCGCACCGAGTGGACGGCGGACAGCGCTGCGACGGCCATGGCGAACGTGGACGCCGTAGCGGAGGGGCTGCGCGTGCTCGCCGACCGTACCGGCAAGCTGATCCGGCTGGGGTTCGAACCCGAACCCGGCTGCGTCGTGGAGACCACCGCACAGGCGGCGCGGCTGCTGCGAGACGTGGACCGCGACCACCTCGGTGTCTGCCTGGACGCCTGCCACCTGGCAGTGGGCTTCGAACCGGCCGCGAACGCCGCAGAACTGAGGCTTCCGATCGTGAAATTCCAGGCGTCCTGCGCGCTGGAGTCGCCACCGGGCAGCCAGGCGGTACTGGCCGCGTTCGACGAGAACCGCTTCCTCCACCAGACCCGTGCGGCGTCCGGAGCCGTGGACGACCTGGACGCGGCCCTGGCCGGCGCCCTGCCCACCGAGGAGACCTGGCGGGTGCACTTCCACATGCCGCTGCACACCACACCGCCGCCGCCCCTCACCACCACCGCGCCCTACCTCAAGGAGCTGCTGCGCGCCCTGCTCGGCGGCGGCTCCCCTCTGACCCGGCACGTCGAGGTGGAGACCTACACCTGGAACGTACTGCCCGCAACGCCGGTGGACCTCGCCGAGGGCATCGCCGCCGAACTCGACTGGACGCGCCGGGAACTGGCCATACTCGGACTCAAGGAGCTGTGATGCCGCCCTTGGTTGTGATCAACGTGGTGGGCCTGACCCCACGGCTGCTGGCCCACATGCCGGGCGTCGCGAAGGTCGGCGCAGCCGCGGCGCTGCGGCCCGTCCTGCCCGCCGTCACCTGCTCCATGCAGGCCACCCTGCTGACCGGCGCCATGCCGCGCGACCACGGCATCGTCGGCAACGGCTGGTACTTCAGAGACCTCGGCGAGGTGCTCCTCTGGCGCCAGCACAACGCGCTCATCCAGGGCGGCCAACTCTGGGACGCCGTGCCCGGCCTGCGCACCGCCAACGTCTGCTGGTGGTACGCCATGGGAGCCGCCAGCGACCTGCTCGTCACGCCGCGCCCGATCTATCACGCCGACGGCCGCAAGTCACCCGACTGCTACACCCGGCCACCCTCACTGCATGACGACCTCGAAAGCCGCTTCGGCCCGTTCCCCCTGTTCAGCTACTGGGGACCGAACGCCGGCATCGCCTCCTCCCGGTGGATCGTGGCCGCGGCCCGCCACATCCTGCACGAGGAGCGGCCCGACCTGCTCATGGTCTACGTCCCGCACCTCGACTACGACCTGCAGCGGTACGGCCCGGACGGGCCGGAGGCTGTCAGGGCGGCCCAGGCGGTGGACGCCGCCCTGGCTCCTCTCCTGGCCGAGGACGCCACAGTGGTGGTGCTGTCGGAGTACGGCATCACCAACGCCACGACGCCCGTCGACATCAACCGGGCGCTGCGCTCGGCCGGGCTGCTTGAGGTCCACACCCAGGCGGGAATGGAGTACCTCGACCCGTGGACGTCGCGCGCCTTCGCGGTGGCCGACCACCAGATCGCCCACGTGTACGTGCGTGACCCCGCCGACCTGCGTCGGGCCCGCGACGTGATCGCCGACCTGGCCGGCGTGGACGAGGTCCTCGACCAGGCGGGGAAGGCCAAGTACGGGCTTGACCACGAGCGCGCGGGCGAGCTCGTCGCGGTCGCCGAGCCGCACGCGTGGTTCACCTACTACTACTGGTTCTCCGACGACCGGGCGCCCGACTTCGCCCGGCTCGTGGACATCCACCGCAAACCTGGCTACGACCCCGCCGAGCTGTTCATGGATCCCGCCGACCCGCTCGTGAAAGTCCGCGCGGGCCTGGCGCTGGCCCGCAAGCGGCTCGGCTTCCGCTACACGATGCCGGTGGTGCCGCTCGATCCGGCCCTGGTGCGCGGAAGCCACGGTCGCCTCCCTGACGATCCCAGTGACGGACCTGTACTACTCGGCCCCTTTGATCGAGATGCCTACGACGCCACCGAGGTCAAGGGTTTGCTGACGGCGGTCATCCGGGGTGGCGGGCTCCCGCGCTGACGAGGGCGACGCGCGGGCGGAGACCGGCTTCTTCCGGCGCCAGCACTTCACCGGATGGGTGAGGTGTGCGTGTTCGGGATGAGCGCCGCCGCCGCATCGTGGTCAGCCCCACCACGGCGGAACCGGAACGGCAGCGGGATGAGATGTCCGCGTTCGCCCAGCGGTTCGCCCTCCCCGGTACCGGCTGAACACCAACGTGTTCGTGCCGGAGGTGCTCTCGGGCCGACTCGGACTCGACCTGTCCGGGCGGACCGGCACGGATCGGGTGCTGGAGGCGATCGACCGTACCCTCTTGACGCTGCGCGAGCACCTCAGCACTACGGCATCTGTTCAACCGCATGCTCGGACAGCTCTACCACTGCCTGCAAACCGGCCAGGCCTACGATCCTGCCAAGGCCTTCCCGCCACCCGTCACAGCAGCAGCTTGACGACTTAGCCTCATCGGAGGTCTCATCCGCGGAATACACCCGAGGGGGACGCAGGGCACGCAACCCTGCCTACCTCAAGGAGGCCAACGCACTCGCGCGAGCCCGCAGAGCCGGAGACCGAGCCGAAGCCCGGAAGGTCCATGATCGAATGCGGAGCCTGCCGAGCGTGGATCCCCACGATCCCGGCTTCCGGCGGCTGCGGTATGTGCGCTACTGCGACGACCATCTGCTCGGGTTCACCGGACCAAAAGCCGAAGCCGAAGAGATCAAACAGCGGCTGGCGCAGTTCCTGCGTGATGACCTCAAGCTGGAACTGTCCCAGGACAAGACGCTGATCACCCACGCCCGCTCAGACCGGGCAGGCTTCCTCGGCTACGAGATCAGCGTCCAGCACGACGACAGGCAACGCACTGCCAGCGGCCAGCGCGCCGTGAACGGCGCTGTCAGCCTGCACGTGCCGAAAGCGCTGATCAAGGCCAAGATCGCCCTCTACACCAAGCGCGGAAAACCTGCGCGCCGGCCCCAGGTGATCAACTATGACGACCACGACATCGTCGGGATCTACGGGGCCGAATACCGAGGGCTCGTCCAGTACTACCTGCTCGCCGGTGACGTCCGACGACTGCACCGGCTTCGCTGGGTCATGCTGACCTCCATGCTGAAGACCCTGGCCTCCAAGCACCGCTCGACACCGACGAAGATCGCAGCCAAGCACTGACATTCCCCTGGTTCTTGGACATGGGCTCATGTCGGGGCCACCACCCTGACGAGGACAACCCCGATTGATCACCGCACGGTCGGCCGAACACGCGTTCCCTCGATCGGCCGACCGTGCCTGCTGGGCGTACGGAAGCCCGAGGCTGGGAGACCTCAGGTCATCACGACGCCGCCGTCGACCGCGATGGTCTGGCCGGTGATGTTCACGGCCTGCTCGCTCATCAGGAAGGATACGATCGCGGCGATGTCGTCCGTAGTTTGCGGCCGCTTCATCGGGACCAGCGCATCGACGAACCCTGCGAAGATCTTCTCCGGCGTCGAACCGGCATACGCCGGATCGCTCTCCAGAAGCCACTCGCTGGTCTTCCGCCACATGTCGGTCCAGATCAGCCCCGGCATCACGGCATTGGCCCGTACGCCAGTGACGGCCCCCGCCCTGGCCACGGCATGGGTCAGCTCGATCACCGCAGCCTTCGACGGACCGTAGTCGGCGAGCACGTCCATGCCGAGCCGAGCGGCGATCGAGGCGACATTGACTATCGCCCCAGGCCGTCCGGCACGGCGGCGCAGGAATTCCTGACAGCTGAGGAACGTTCCTCGGGTGTTCACCGCGAATGTGCGGTCCCACTGTTCGTCCGTCAGCTCAGGAAATGGGACGAACAGTCCGATCCCGGCAACGTTGGCCAATGCCGTGACCTCGCCGAGCCGCTCCTCGGCGGTCGTGAACGCCGCCCGCACGGACTCTCGATCGCGCACGTCACACCTGGTGTGGGCGACGGTCGCGCCACTCGAAACGAGCTTCGCGGCGGCCGCGGCGACCCGGTCGGCGTCCACATCGGTCAGGAGTACGGCATGGTCCTCGGCGAGGCGAGCGGCTACCGCGGCGCCCAGCCCGCCCGCGGCACCGGTGACGAGCGCGACCTTCACGGGAGCTCCTTGTCGATCTCGGGGGCGAGCAGCTCGGCCGCACGTTCCGCGGTGATGACGTCCGCCGGGTCGGGTTTGGTGATCTCGCGCGAGGCGGTGTCCTCATAGACGTGCTCGCCGATCAGCCGGCCGCGTTCGTCGTAGGGCCAGACGAACGCCAGGGTGCGCTTCAGCAGGTAGATGTCGGTGGGATCGTCGCCGGCCCGCACCGAGCCGAACACGCTGTCGCCGAGCATCGCGCCGGGCACGAACTGCGAGAACTCGACCTCGCCCGAGAAGCCTCGATCATTGACGGCGATGTCCTGCTTGTTCACCCACATGACGATCGCGTTCGCTTTGACCAGCGACTCGTAAAAGGCCATCACCTGGGCCATGCCGTCGAGAATCACCGATGTGCCGCCTTCGTGAAGGCGGTAATGCGGATGCTCGACGGTCATGCTGGGCGCGAGAAGTTCGCGGTAGCGGCCGGAGACCTCGAGCAAGCCGTGTCGCCGGTAGTTCTTGAGGATGGCGCGGTGACGCGGGTTGTCGGTGTTGTCGATCTGCTTTTCCAGGCTTGCGAACATATGCGTGAACGCGTGTTCGTAGCGGCTCACGGGGTTTCCTCCTAGAGTCCGTCCGGGGGTTCCCACGTTCGCCGCCGGCTACCGGGTCGTCCAGGACATAAAAACGACACACCCATTAACCATTCGGCTAACACCGCAGGTCAACGGGCTGTGATCGGGACGGTGGCCGCATTATGCTCCTGGCTGGGAGGAGTCACCATGGACCTCAACCTGCACCTCGTGCGTTACCTCATCGCGGTCGTCGACGAGGGCCACTTCGGCCGGGCTGCCCAGCGGCTGTACGTGAGCGCACCCTCGCTGAGCCAGCAGGTGCGGAAGCTGGAACGCACGCTTGGCGTGGAGTTGATCGACCGCTCGGCGCACCCGCTGCGCCCGACCGAGGCGGGGAGGCGGTTCCTCGTCGAAGCGCGTGAGGCGCTCGCCGCGTCCGACCGTGCGGTATCCGCCGTTGCCGCCTACCAGCGCGGCCTCACCGGCTGCCTGCGGCTTGGGTTCATGACCGCCGCCGCCGGCCCGCACAGCCGCCGGCTGCTCGACGAGTTGCACAGACGGATCCCGACATCATCAATCCGGCTTGTCGAACTGCCCTGGCCACAACAGGCATCCGCGGTTCGCTCAGGCCACGTGGACGCCGCCCTCGTGCGTCCGCCGATAGCGGACACGACCGGCCTGCGGTTCGACGTCGTGCTTCACGAGCCACGTGTGGTGGCGCTGCCGGTGGCGCACCGACTGGCCGGCCGAGCGACCGTCTCGCTCGCCGAGCTGGATGGGGAACCACACGTCACCGACGACGAGGCGGACGAGCAGTGGGTGCGGTGGTGGGCGTGTGATCCGCGACCGAGCGGTGTGCCTGTCCGTTACGGGCCGTCCGTGCACACGATGGATGAGTTGCTGGAGGTTGTCGCCGCAGGGCACGCCATCTCGATCACCGGAGGCTTCGTCAGTCACAGCCGCTGGCATCCCGATATCGTGTTCGTGCCGGTCATGGACGTCGAACCCTGCCCGCTGTCCCTGTGTACCCGTTCGTCCGATGATTCCGCCCTGGTCACGGCGCTACGACGAGCCGCACACGCGATTGGCACCGAATCCGTCACCCCGGAGTGGGCCTGACCCGGGATCGAAGCCGGCTACCCCTAGAGGGCGCCGGCCTGGCGTGCCGCGTGGACGGCGGCGGTGCGGTTGTGCACGCCGAGCTTGCTCATGGCCGTGCGCATGTAGGCCTTGACGGTCTGCGGGCTCAGCCCCAGTCGCGCGGCGATCTCCACGTTGGAGGCGCCCACCGCGGCCAGGCTCAGCACGTCGCGTTCGCGCTGGGCCAGCGTGATGGTGGCGGGCACCCGCACGCCAGGGCCGACCAAGGCCCGGTGGATCCGGGCCAGTCGCGCGAGCAGAGCGGGGTCGGTGATGCTCCGTACGACATCGGCCAGCTCGGCGATCGCGGCGTGGGCGGAGCCGGGATGAGGCTCCTCGGCGCCAGGTCGCAACAGGTCCTCGACATCCTGTTGCATCTGGGCCGCCACCACGCCGGCGCTGTTCAGCGCCCGATCCCCGATCGGCTGGGGGTCGCGCACCGCGCCGTACATCACGCCCTGGACGACGCCGCGCACGACCACCGGCACGGCGAAGACCGAGGTGATGCGCTCCTCCTCCACCACGATGCGGTCGTAGTCGTGCGTGATGGTCGTGGTTGTCGCGTAGTCGTTGACCCGGCGAGGGGATCCCTCGTGCAGCACGGAGCCGCCAAGGCCGCGGCCGGTGTCCACGGCGAGACCTCTGAGCGAGTCGCCAAGGGTGCCGACGAGACGGCTCAGGACGAGTTGCCGCCTGGTGGCTGCGGGCCTGGTGTGTCCGCCGAAGACGACAGGCACGCCGGTCACCCGCTGGAGCCGCCGAAGCCGCTCCGGGAGTAGTTTGTCGATCGCGGTGCGCACCTCGACGTCATCGTTCACGAACCCTCCCAGCGGTCGAGACCGGCCGCCGTACGTCGTTCTCCGAGGCGGCGAGCCGTGTGAGGGAAGCAGGATACGACACAGGTCAGGGCATGGACACTCCCGCTCGGGGTGGCGCGCGGCCCGCGGCCGTGTCCTGCGGAGTCACGGTAGAGGGCAGCCGGCTACCCCCTCAAGGGGGTATTGCGCGGCTCGGGTGTGTCGCACGCTCATGAGGTCCGCCAACGACGGCGCCTCGAGCACTGTGAGGCGGCGTCAGCCTGCTAACGAGAGGAGATACGCGGTGAACGTGACCGATGCCTACCGTGCGAGCCGGGATCAGTTGCTGTCGCTGCGTGGCGAGCATGCCCGGGCGGTGGCCGAGTTCCGCTGGCCGGAGCTGGGCGAGCGGTTCAACTGGGCGGTGGACTGGTTCAACGCGATCGCGCGGGACAACGACCGTCCGGCGCTGGTGCTGCTGGAGGAGGACGGGACCGCGACACAGCGCGGTTTCGCGGAGCTGGCGCGGGCCTCGGACCGGCTGGCGGCCTGGCTGGCCGCGCACGGCGTACGCAAGGGCGACCCGGTGGTTCTCATGCTCGGCAACCAGGTCGAGCTGTGGGAGTGCATGCTCGCGGTGATGAAGCTGGGGGCGGTGATCATGCCGACCACCCCCGCGGTCGGCCCGGCGGACCTGGTCGATCGGATCGGCCGGGGCGGGGCGCGGCACGTGATCTGCAACGCCGCCGACGTGGGCAGGTTCGCCCACGTCCCCGGGGACTACACCCGGATCAGCGTGGGTGCGGCCGAGGGGTGGGCCGATCTGCGGGGCGCCGCCGCTCTGGAGCACGCGCCGGTGGGGCATCCGGGCACGGCGCCGGGCGATCCGCTGCTGTTGTACTTCACCTCGGGAACCACCTCACGGCCCAAGCTGGTCGAGCACACCCAGGTCTCCTACCCGGTGGGGCACGTGTCGACGATGTACTGGCTGGGGTTGCGGCCCGGGGATGTGCACCTGAACATCTCCTCGCCGGGGTGGGCCAAGCACGCTTGGTCGTCTTTCTTCGCCCCGTGGATCGCTGAGGCCACGATCCTCGTCTACACCTACCGCCGTTTCGACGCCGCCGCGCTGCTGAGGCGGCTCCGCGAGCTGGAGGTCACCTCGTTCTGCGCGCCGCCGACGGTGTGGCGGATGCTGATCAAGGCCGAGCTGGGCGAGCGCCCGGTCGCGCTGCGGGAGGCCGTGGCCGCGGGGGAGCCGCTCAACCCCGAGGTGATCGAGCAGGTCCGGCGTGCGTGGGGGCTGACGGTCCGAGATGGTTTCGGGCAGACCGAGACGACCGCGCAGGTGGGCAACACCCCCGGCTCGCCGGTACGTCCCGGCTCGATGGGGCGCCCACTGCCCGGTATCCCGGTGGTCCTGGTCGACCCGGTCACCGGCCGCCAGGTCAGCGGGGTCGGGGAGGGGGAGATCTGCCTGGACCTCTCGCGCAGGCCGCTGCCGTTGATGACCGGCTACCAGGACGACATCGAGCGCGATGCCGAGGCGATGGCCGGGGGCTACTACCACACCGGGGACGTGGCCGCCGTCGACGACGAGGGGTACATCACCTACATCGGGCGTACCGACGACGTTTTCAAGGCCAGCGACTACAAGATCAGCCCGTTCGAGCTGGAGTCGGTACTGATCGAGCACCCGGCGGTGGCCGAGGCGGCCGTGGTCCCCGCCCCCGACCCGGTACGGCTGGCCGTGCCCAAGGCCTACATCGCCCTGACCCCGGGCCATGCGCCGACGAGGGAGACGGCGCTGTCGATCCTGCGCTACGCCCGCGAGCGCCTGGCCCCCTACCAGCGAATCCGCCGGATCGAGTTCCACGAGCTGCCCAAGACCATCTCCGGCAAGATCCGCCGGGTCGAGCTGCGCGCACGGGAGAACGAGTCGGCGGGGCAGGGCAACGGCGCCGAGTGGCGCGAGGACCAGTTTCCCGAATTCGGCCCAACGCGCCGAGGGTGAGGATCGATACCGCCGAGAGCGCGAGACCCGGCTGGCAGGCGATGGGCGGGCCCTGAGCTTGTCGTTTAACCTGCGCGCTGCTGTCGAGCGATGAGGGTTTTGTCGCGTTTGATGGTTTTCCCGACGTCGTGATGCCGGACGGCCTGCGGTTGGTCGAGCCAGGAGGACGCCCGGGACCGGGCGTGGAGGGTTTCGGTGCACGGGCCGGCAACCGGGAGGCTGTCGCGTAACTCCCAGCCCCGGGTGGTCAAGAGGTGTTCTTGGCGTGGAGAAAGAGCTTGTTCAGGTTGTGGACGGCTCCCAGGAGTTTGATCTCGGTGTCCACGCCGGCGGTGCCTCGGTAGTTGAGGTGGCGTCCGAATCGTTGGAAGAGCTGAGCGAAGCCGGGTTCGACCAGGGCACTGCGCCGTTTGTAGAGGTTGCGGCCGGCGGGTGTGGCCAGCCGGGCTGCCATCTCCCTCCGGGGGACGCCGGGATCAGGTGGGCGGCGAGATTCTCCTGAACGGCGGTGAGCACGGCGAACTGCGCCGAGCCGAGGGTGCTCTCGTCGTGCTCGCCAGTGATCTCGTGGAAGTCCGTCCCGCTGTCGGCGAGGGCGTCCGCTCGGTCGAGGCCGGGAAGGGCGGCGAGCACGAAATCGGTGTAGTCGCGCGAGCCGGTCGAGTTCAGCCGGATCGTGCCCACCGTCCGCGAGGGCTGCGAAGCGGTGTGACAGTTCCACGTGGCGGAACAGGTTCGGGGCGGCGGTCAAGGTCTCGTACATGGTCGTGAGCTGCGCGGTCGTCGCGGCGGGGTCGTCGGCCAGGGCGATCACGAGAAGGAGGTCCTCTTTGTCGCGGTTCAGGACCGCGGCGGGTAGCCCTGCCGCCTCAAGCGTGGCGAGGGCAGCGCCGAGCCCGGCGGGCAGTTCGGGGTCTCGGTTGTCCCGCAGCAGCTGATCGAGCGCAGACCGTTTGCGGGCGATGAGCGCCGCCTGCTCGTCGAGTTCGGAGCGCAGTTCGCCGAGGGCCTCGCGCAAGCCGGCCGCCTGCCCGTCGAGAAGATCCCTGATCCGGCTCAGCGGGAGACCGAGGTGGCGGCAGGCCGCGCGTGGCGCACGCCGGCCGCGGCACCTCGATGACATCCGGCGACGTCGCCGCGCTGCCGGCCGACCTGCGGATATCGAGCTTGACAAGTTCCGAACGGCGCGTAACCCGGTGAACGCCGGCTGCCGGCCTTGGGCTTCTATGCTTCGCCGGGGAGGTGGACGATGGTTTCGGTGCCGTCGTCCCAGCGCCACGGCACGTAGTGGCCCTGCAGATGCACGCCGCCGATCCACCGGTCGATGCCGTTGAGGGCGATCTGGTCGGCCTCTCCGGCCAGCACCCGCGCCCCGGTGTCGGTCAGGCACACGCCCGTCGTCCGCTCCACGGGGCGGCCAGGCGGGTCGAGACGGAGCAGCGGGTGTGGCCCCGCTGCCATCCGGTCCATCCGGCCGAAGCATGTGATGTCCCCCATGTACGGCCGCGTCTCCCGCGCCCCGGCCCTCACGAAGGCCGTCCCGGCATCGGACGCGCCGTCGGCGACGGCGGCCAGCACCCGCCGCTCGGTCAGCGACAGACCGTCCCGCGTCGCCGGATACTCCCGGCTGAGTCGGTCGAATGCCTCGCCCAGGAAGCGCAGCTCGCCCAGCCGCGCGGAGGCGATGGAGCCCAGGCCCTCGGGAGTGGGCGCGCGGAAGGCCGCCCACGCGCGGACGGCCAGTTCGAGCGCCGCCGGGGTCAGCCGCGCACACGCGTTCGTGTGCGACAGCTCACGCAACTGCTCGGCGGTCAGCTCCCCGAGGCCGCCGAAGCGGGCGATGCCCGCGTGTTCGCCTATGCAGATCAAAGTGATGCGCTCGGGGGGAACGCCCAGATCAGCCAGGCGGGCGAGGATCTCGGCGATCTGCAACTGGTCGTACAGGTCCGCCTCGAACCACAGCACGTACTCCCCGTCGCGGTTGGCCCCCAGGGCCCGGTCCCGCTCGGTGAACTGGCGCATCGCCTCGGCGCGCTCGACGCCCTCGTAGCCGGTGAGGTAGTCGACCCTGATCCGGCGCAGCTGGGCCGGCGCCACCTCGGGCACCGGCCCCTCGTGTAGGAGATCGCGCCAGTAGACCACGCGCCGCGCGAGCCCGGTCCCTGGCACGTCGGTGGCGTCGCCGTTGCTGATGTGCAGCGCCTCGGGCATCCAGTCGACCGGGAAGTCGTCCGGCGTCGTGCCCAGGTGCTCGGCGAGGAGCCTGCTGCGGGCGGTCGCGTACGACTCGCCGGTCTTGGCCATCCGGGCGCGCACGTGCCGTTTGAAGCCGGCCTGCTTGGTCATGATCGTCTCCCGCGTCCCGTCCGCGGATCCCCCAGCAATCGCTGCGGCGGGCGCACGATCGACGAATGGTGCCTCGGCCGAGAGGTGGGCCTCCCTTTGCCTCCGTCGGGTGACCCGGCTGGGGCGGGTCGCCGGAGGTTGGGCGCGGACGGTCGCCACCTCTCAAGATACTCGGCGGCCGATACGTCGCGCGACCCCGCCCGCCCAGCGCTGACCAAGAACGTTCGCCGGGTCCGAGGTCAGGCTGTTCTACACCTGCGAGACCACGACCGGGCGATGCGACTGGTTGGAGTGGCATCCGCTCTAGCCCCCGCGGGCCGACGCGGTGGCGAAGACGCGGAAGACGAGGCGGCCGGGTGGCGGAGTCCAGCACACCGGACCCACTCCGCCTCGTCAGAACTCCTGCTCACCAGCTATAACGCGACTTTTCCTGGAGCATGCCGCGCCGGGTCAGCGGCTGGCGAGTTCCGAGAAGATCTCCACCAGTTCAGGCCGGTCGAACGGGCCGACATGGGGTGCCGCGACGCTTCGCACGTCGGTCGGGTTGTTCGGAGTGAGGCGGTCGGCCTCTTTGATGAATCGGTCCTGCAGCGCCGGCGGGATAAGCCGGTCGAGGGTGAGACGCACGTACGTCCGGGGAATCCGGCCCCAGGTGTGTGCCTCGCCCCGGGCTTCGGCCAGGGGAATGCCGGCAGTCTCGTCCGGTTCGAGCATGTTGAGCAGCCGACCGACCCCTTCGTCGGTGAAATCTCCGGCAAGGGCATCCTTGACGCCTTGGAACACCACCGGGTCGGCCGAGCGCCAGTTGAGCCGGCTCACCCCCAGGACCGCTGGATCGGCGACCATGGCCGCGGTCACTTGGGGGAGCAGGCTGTCACTGTTCTCCGGCGTTTCGAGATAAGCGGCCAGGTTCGGCAGGTCCACGCAGCAGTACGCCGCGACGTAGACAACCCGTTCGAGCAGTTCGGGGATGGCGTTGCCGACTCTGCTCACGGTGACGCCGCCCTGGCTCATGCCGACCAGGATCACGGGCCCGTGGCGGCGGGCGCGGCGCACCACGTCCACAACGCGCTCGACATAGTCGTCGATGGTGATCTTGGCGAGCGGCGAAGGTTCGGTTGCCAGTGCCTCGAGGTCCTGCGGGGCCTGGTACGAACGGGGGTAGAACGCCTCGCGGCCGTGTCCCGGAAGGTCGACGGCCACGCACCGGTGCCCGCGCAGGGCGAGCTCGCTGGTCAGCCCCGAAGCCCAGGCCGACGAGGAGTTGGTGCCGTGGATGAACACCAGGGTCGGCGGTCGCCGATCGGCGTCGCGGTTCGTTGTCATTGATGTTCTCTCCTTTGTCTGTTGGACGGGTGGTGTGAGTTGGCGGTCAGCGGTGCGGTGGGCGCCACATCGGCCACAGGGGCGGGCTGTCCGCCACGCGAACCGGCTCGCCGAGATCCTCGAATCCGTGCCGCTGGTAGAGGGCGCGACTCCGGGACGAACTCGCCTCCAGATACGCGGCGAGCCCGTCGGCGTCCGCTCGCTCCAGCCGGTGCCGCAGCATCGCCGAGCCGAGTCCGGTGCCCTGCCGCCCGCTGATCACCCCCATGCAGGGGAGGTAGAGGTGCGGTTCGCGATCGGGGTGCCGTGGGGCCAGTGCCTGGCCCAGGGCCGGCAATCGTGCACCGTTCTCACCGAAGGCCGTCTCCTGGCCCGCCTCGGGCGCGTCCGGGTGCTCCGCATAGGGCGTCTGACCTGCGGCCAGCGTCAGCCATACCGAGGCGCCCTCGCGACGGCCGGCCAGGTACGCCTCGACGGCGGGATGAGTGAGCAGGGGGCGGTAGAAGTGCGCCTGGAGACGACCTCGTTGGCCCATCTCGGGGAAGAGCCAACAGACCAGTGGATCGTTCATGAACGCCTCGGTCAGGACGTCCAACACCGCCTGCTGGTCTGCGTCATCCGCTCGCCGCACGGATGCGTACGGCGTATCAACTGTCATGGGTACATCGTATTGAAACGGTCCCGGAGGTGGATATATCTCGAGAATTTAGCGAGTTAAAGTGAACTAGTACTGAGAGAGATTGAACTAGTACACTCTTGGCGGACAGCAACCTCACCAAGAGATCGGGGACTCTATGCCGTCGTCAACGCCGCGACCGGAACCGCCATACCGGCAGATCGTCACGGAGATCCGTGCCCGGATCCTGACCGGCGACCTGCGGCCCGGCGACCGGGTGCCTTCCATCCGGGAGATCGCCCAGCGATGCGGGGTCGCGGTCGCGACCGCGACCAGAGTGATGGCCACTCTCCGCGACGAAGGGCTGGTCGAAACGAAGGTCGGCGCCGGCACGGTGGTCAGCCCCCTGCGCCAGAAGCAGCCGGCCGGCCTGACCACTCCCCTGAGACCGCGGCGAGCCGACGTCCCCAAGCAGGCACTGAACCGGAAGCAGGCTCTCCGCACCGCCATCGCGATCGCCGACGCCGAGGGACTCGACGCCGTATCCATGCGGCGACTCGCTTCCGAGCTCGGCGTCGGTCCGATGTCGCTGTACCGGCACGTGACGAACAAGGACGAACTGGTGACGCAGATGGCCGACAAGGTCTTCGGCGAACTGGAGCTCCCCATCCCGGGGCCGGAGGGGTGGCGAGCCAAGCTCGAACTGATCTCCCGCCGGCAATGGGAGCTGTGCCGGCGACACCTCTGGCTGCCCAGGGCCATCTCGTTCACGCGACCGTTGCTGGTGCCCAACATGATGGCGCACACCGAGTGGACCCTGCGCGCACTCGACGGGCTTGGACTGCCCATGACGACACGGATTCGCGAGGCGCTCACGCTGCACGCACTGGTCCACACCGTTGCGCTGTCCACGGCGGATGAGATCGAAGCCGAGCAGGAGACCGGTATGACGCTCGACCGGTGGTGGCTGACACAGCGAAAGCGGGCCGACGAACTCCTCCGCTCCGGACGATTTCCGCTGCTGGCCGCGGTTTCCGAGGAAACGGTGTCGGACGTGGACGGATTGTTCGAGTACAGCCTTGCACGCCATCTCGACGGTTTCGCCGCCCTGGTGGAGGATCAGGCCCGAACGCGCCCGTAGTCGGCGTGATGTGGGTTGGGCATCCCAGCGGTAGCGGGGTCTTGCTCGGCGGATGGGTGCGCGGACGGTGACGAACGCACCGCCAGCGCGCACTGCTCGGCCGCCACTATCCGCCGTCGCCTCAGGGAATGGGCCGCCCTGGGCCTGGCCCAGAAGCTGCACGCGATCACTGCGGCCGACGCCGATCGCGCGCAGCTGTAGGGAGAAGAGCACGCGGTCCCCGGCCACCGCCGCCCGGCGATCACTCCAGGTCGCCGTCTCCGGCCCAGTGGGTCGTGCTCCATACGGCGCCACACCGGCAGCGCGTCAGCTCGACCAGCTCGCTCTTTTCGTTCATGGTCAGGCCGTGGTCGAGACGGACGTGAACGTGTGCACTCATAACGGATCGACTTCCGATTGATCATTCGATGCCCCGGCCGGACGCCGGGCGGAAACCAGCCGGCGACATGGGCCGGACCGGGAGCTTTTCTTACTGTCTACCCGAAGTAAGGACCGGTCGACGCGGCTCCCGCGATGTTTTACCCGAGGTCAAGGCATCACCCGAACGGGAGGCACGGGCAGGGCAGGGCCCACGCCACGGTAAAGGAAGCGGTACGGCGAGCCTTGGGCCGACTCGCCGGCCGCGCGTTGTGCACCCCTGCCGGAATGTCGATCCTGAGGTGTCGCCCCGCCATGACAAGATCGCCGAGTCCGGCAAGGCCGTCGTTGCAAAAGTAATTTATTTTCCCTTTGGCGTGCACGGATCGTGCAGCGGGGAGGCCCCACATGGACAGATCGGCTGCCGACTCGCCTGAGGGGCGGCGGGTGCGTCCCGGGTCAGAGATGTGCGGGTGATGGGGATGGCGAAGGAGTCCGGCAGGGCCGAACAGCCGAGGAGCGCGCACCGCGGCTTCACGGAGAACCCCGGCGGGGGCTACGTCACCACGTTGCGCGGGCTGGAGATACTGAACAACTCGCTGCTGAACAAGGGAACGGCGTTCAGCGAGCAGGAGCGCGCGGAGCTGGGCCTGGAGGGGCTGCTCCCCTCGGCTGTCGAGACACTCGACGAGCAGGCGCGCCGCGCGTACGCGCAGTACCGGGCACAACCGACCGGCCTGCGCAAGAACGTCTACCTGTCGGCACTGCAGGACCGTGACGAGGTGCTCTTCTACCGGCTCCTGGCCGATCACCTGCGGGAGATGCTGCCGATCGTGTACGACCCGACGATCGCGCAGGCGATCAGGACCTACAGCCACGAGTACCGCCGGCCGCGGGGCGTCTACCTGTCCGTCGACGACGTGGACGGCATCGAGCGGGCTTTCCAGAACCTCGGCATGGGAGCCGACGACGTCGACCTGATCGTCGCCTCCGACGCGGAGGAGATCCTGGGCATCGGGGACTGGGGGGTGGGCGGCGGGGCCGGCATCGCCGTCGGCAAGCTGGCCGTCTACACCGCCGCCGCCGGGATCGACCCCGCCCGGGTCATCCCCGTCGCGCTGGACGTCGGCACCGACAACGAGGGGTTGCTCAACGACCCGTTCTACGTGGGCAACCGGCACTCGCGGGTGCGGGGGGAACGCTACGACAACTTCATCGACGCCTACGTCTCGGCGGCCACCCGCCTGTTCCCCGGCGCGATGCTGCACTGGGAGGATTTCGGGCCGTCCAACGCCCGGCGCATCCTGGAGAGGTACACCGGCCGGATCCCCACCTTCAACGACGACATGCAGGGCACCGGCGCGATCGTGCTCGCGGCCATGCTGGGCGCCGTCCGCGTCTCCGGTACACCGATGCGCGAGCAGCGAATCGTCGTCTTCGGCGCCGGTACGGCCGGCATCGGGATCGCCGATCAGTTGCGTGACGCGATGGTCCGCGACGGCCTGGACCGCCAGACGGCCACCCGCCGGATCTGGGCGGTCGACAAGCAGGGCCTGCTGATCGACGACATGTCAGACCTGCGCGACTTCCAGTCCCCCTACGCCCGGCCGGCCTCCGAGGTCGCCGACTGGAGCGGGGAGAGGGACGAGATCGACCTCGACGAGGTCGTCGGCCGCGTCAAGCCGACCATGCTGCTCGGCACCTCCACCAAGCACGGCGCCTTCACCGAAAAGATCGTTCGAGCCATGGCCGCCGGTGTCGACAGGCCGATCATCTTCCCGATCTCCAACCCGACCGAGCGGATCGAGGCGATGCCGGCCGACCTGATCCGGTGGACCGACGGCCGCGCCCTGATCGCCACCGGCATCCCGGTCGCCCCCATCACCCACCACGGTGTCACCTACGTCATCGCCCAGGCCAACAACGCCCTGCTCTACCCGGGGCTGGGACTGGGCGCGGTCGTGTCGCGAGCGCGGCGGGTCAGCGACGGCATGCTCCAGGCAGCCGCCGAGGCGGTCGGCGGCATGGTGGACGTCTCGACCCCGGGCGCCTCCCTGCTGCCCCAGGTGGACAACCTGAGAGAGGTCTCGGCCACGGTCGCGGTCGCGGTCGCGGAGCAGGCGGCCAAGGAGGACCTGGCCCGCGCCGACCTGCGGGACACCGTCCAGCAGGTCCAGAACGCGATGTGGCAGCCGCGGTACCGACCGGTTCGGGGGACATGACGATGGCCGGTCAGCACCGGGAGGACGAGAGCGCGCCGCGGATCCTGGACCTGCCGATCGGCCTGGAGGCCTCCGGCACCCGTACCGAGAGCGACTCGATCGGCGAGATCCAGGTGCCGGCCGACCACTACTGGGGCGCGCAGACCCAGCGGTCGCTGATCCACTTCGCCATCGGCGACGACCTGATGCCCAAGGCCGTCTACCACGCCTACGGTTTCGTCAAGAAGGCCGCGGCGATCGTCAACGGCCGCGCCGGCCGGCTGCCCCGGTGGAAGGCCGACCTGATCAGCCGGGTCTCCGACGAGATCGTCCACGGTGACCTGGACAGCGAGTTCCCGCTGTACGTCTGGCAGACCGGCTCCGGCACGCAGTCGAACATGAACGTCAACGAGGTGATCTCCAACCGGGCTCTCCAACTCATCGGCCGTCCGCTCGGCGGCAAGGATCCCGTGCATCCGAACGACCACGTGAACATGGGACAGTCGTCCAACGACACGTTCGTCACCGCCATGCACATCGCCGCGGTGCGGGCGATCGACGGCCGGTTGCTGCCGGCGCTGACGCGGCTGCGTGACGCCACCGCGGCCAAGAGCCTCCAGTGGGAGCACGTGGTCAAGATCGGCCGCACCCATCTGGAGGATGCCACCCCGCTGACGGTCGGCCAGGAGTGGTCGGGCTACCTCGTCCAGATCCAGGACGCCGCCGACCACCTCGAACACACCCTCACCGGGCTGTACCGGCTGGCGATCGGCGGCACGGCGGTCGGCACCGGGCTGAACGCGCCACCGGGGTTCGGGGACGAGGTCGCCGCCCAGATCGCCGATCTCACCGGCTACCCCTTCGTCAGCGCCCCCAATAAGTTCGCCGCCCAGGCCTCGTGCGACGCGCTGGTCCGGGTCTCGGCGGCGGTGCGCGCCCTGGCGGTGTCGCTGTTCAAGTTCGCCAACGACATGCGCTGGCTGGGATCGGGGCCCCGGGCCGGCCTGCACGAGCTGATCCTGCCGTCCAACGAACCGGGGTCCTCGATCATGCCGGGCAAGGTCAATCCGACCCAGGCGGAGGCGATGCTGATGGTCGCCATCCAGGTGGTCGGCAACGACAGCGCGGTCTCGATGGCGGGCGCGGAGGGCAACTTCGAGCTCAACGCCTTCCGCCCTGTCATCATCAACAACGTCCTGCACTCGGTACGGATCCTGTCCGACATGATGGACCACTTCCGCGTCTACCTCATTGAGGGCGCTCAGCTCGACACCGCCAGGCTGAAGGACGACGTCGACCGGTCCGTGATGATGGTGACCGCGCTCAGCCCGATCATCGGCTATGACGAGGCCGCGCGGATCGCCCACCGAGCGCTCGACGAGGACCTCACGCTCAAGGAGGCCGCTCTCAAGTCCGGCGTCAGCCAGGCCCTCTACGACAAGGTCGTCGATCCCGAACGCCTCACCCGGCCCGGCGTGGCCGCCTCAGGTGACGGCACGCCTCCCTGAGGCGGCGGGCCGGGACAGGCTCGGTCGCTCGAAACGCGGTCGCCGCCCAGGCTGTCACGGAGGACTCCCCCCGGCGGCCGTGCCGGATGATGCGGTGAGCGGGCGTTCCCTGAGCAGCAGCGCCAGCACCAGGCCCGCCCCGAACACCACCGCCAGCCACAGGAACATCGGCACCAGCCCGTCGGCGTAGGCCCCGGCGACGAGCGCGCGGGCGGCTGGAGGCAGCGCGGCGGCGGCCTCGGGCGTCAGGCGGTGCGGGTCACCGGCCCCGCCGAGCACGGGGCCGAGCCCGGCGGCGACCCGGTTGGCGAACACCGAGCCGATCACCGCCGCCCCGACCGTCACGCCGATCTCCCTTACGAAGACGACCGTCGAGGTGGCGGTGCCGACCGAGGACTGGGGCACCGCGATCTGCACCGCGGTGATCGAGACCTGCATGAAGCAGCCGACCCCGAGGCCGAGCAGCACCAGGTAGGCGGCCAGCAGCCACGAGGGCGTCTGCGTGGTCATCGACCCGAGCAGCAGCATCGAGGCGGCCGCGAGGGCGGTGCCGACGATCGGGTAGATCTTGTAGCGCCCGAACCTGCTGATCAGGAGACCGGTGCCGATGTTCGCCGCGAGCAGGCCGAGCGTCAGCGGCACCAGGAACAGGCCCGCCGCGGTGGCACCCATCGAGTACACCATCTGGACGTACGACGGCACGTAGCTGACCACGCTGAACAGTCCGGCACCGACCACGAGGCTCAGTCCGCCGGCGACCAGGACCGTGCGGTCGGCGAGGAGGCCGAGCGGGATGAGCGGGTCGGCCGCACGGCGCTCGGCGAGCATGAACAGGAACGTTCCCACCAGTGTGAACGCGCCCAGGCCCAGGATCGTCGGGGACGTCCAGCCGTGGAGCGTGCCGCCCCAGGTGCCGATCAGGACGAGCGCGGTCGTCGTGACGGCCATCAGCGCGGTGCCCGTCACGTCGAGGGGAGCCGACAGCCGCCGCTTCGGCAGCCGCAGCGAGGTGGCGGCGAGGACGAGCGCCACGATGCCGAGCGGCAGGTTGATCCAGAAGATCCAGCGCCATCCGGCGCCGTCGGTGAGCGTCCCGCCGATGAGCGGGCTGACCACCGTGGCGACGCCGAAGACCGAGCCCAGCGGGCCGAGGAACCTGCCCCGGTCGCGCGGCGGGACCAGGTCGGCGACCACGGCCTGCGACAGGATCATCAGTCCCGCGGCGCCGAGCCCCTGCAGGGCGCGAGCCAGGACGAGCTGGACGATGTCCTGGGCCGCGCCGCACAGCGCCGACGCCACCAGGAAGACGACGATCGACCCGAGCAGCAGCGACTTGCGCCCCAGGGCGTCGCCGAGCTTCCCGAAGACCGGCATCGCGACCGCCGTGGCGAGCGCGTAGGCCGCCACGACCCACGACATGTGTTCCAGGCCGCCGAGCTCTCCGACGATGGCGGGCAGGGCCGTGGCGACGATCGTCTGGTCCAGCGCGGACAGGAAGGTGACCAGCAGCAGGGCGACGAAGATCCTCCCGAGCCGGGGAGCGGGGGCTGGAGGCGAGGCCGAGACAGGGGACTCGGACAGGGGTGAGGAAGAAGGAAGGGCCTCGGACCGCACGGAGGCGCCGGGCATGACAGGGGGATGATCCACGAGAGACTTCTCCGCGGGTCTCCGCTCGCTCTGTGCGGCGGTGACGGCGGCAGGAGGCGCGGCACGGGACATGATCGCCCCGGGCCGACGGGCGGCGATGTCAACACCGCGCCCCGTCGTCCTGACAAGTGTCCCATGCCCCCTTCCGCAACATCCGCCCCGGGTGCGCCTTCCGCCGCCGTGCCGCGGACGGGCGCGGTTCCGTGCCGGAGCCGGAACCACGCCGGAACCGTCCCGCGTCGCGACCCCGATTCGGCGGCCCGTACGGGAAGACCTTCCGCGCCGGACGGGCGCCGGGGAAGGCCCCTTCGCGAGGTGGTGGCCGCTGTGGCCGCCGCGACGGGAACGGGCCTCGCGCGTCAGGTCACCGGTCTCGGTCGTTTCCACGATTCGTGTCTCCGGATTTCATAAAACGGAGCCATTCAGCCGAGAAACACTTTGTTTGTTAATTCTATGTTTCTGAAAACTTCGAGTGTGCCGGGCGTTCGTCACCCCGACGGCGGGCGCCCCCCCTCCGCGCCACCATTCCCGCACCATGAATTTGACCTGGAAAAACGGACTTCCGCCCTCTGGCGAGAGCATCCGCCTCCCCCGCGCGGGTGACCCGGCATCCGCCTGGAGAGTGACGCCCAGCGGGCGAACGGATGATGACCATGTCGTTAGATGTCACGTTGTCCCGTTAGATGTCCCACTTCTTCGTTTCCAGGGGAACAGTTGTGTTGAACACCAGGACAAGCTCGGTAAGCGAACTGACCGTGGCCGAGTTTCTCCTTGAGCAGCTCGACGCCCTAGGGGTGGACGCGGTTTTCGGCATTCCCGGTGGAAACATCTCCGCGTTCATTCAGGCTCTGCGAGAACATCCGAAAATCAAATTCATCATCGCCTCTCACGAGGGAGGAGCCGCCTTTATGGCGGACGGGTACGCGCGATCGACGGGAAAGCTGGGCGTGTGCCTGGTCACCGCGGGCCCTGGCGCCCTCAACGCGCTGACCGGGGTCGCCTCCGCTCACCGCGACCAGGTTCCGCTGCTGGTGGTGGGCGGTCAGGTCCGGACGGATCTCTTCGGCCTCAGGGCGCTCCAGGACAGCAGCGATCTCGGCACCAACATGACCGCGATGTACTCCCACGTCTCCGGGTTCTCCACCGGCCTGAGCGACCCGGGCTCCTTTCCCCGTATCCTCTCCCAGGCGATCAACGTCGCGACCGGCCCCCGTCCCTGCGCCGTGTACCTGTCGGTTCCCGCGGACATCGCCCGGATGCCGGTCGGGGACGAGAAGGCCGCCGTGATGGTCCGGCGGCCCGGCATGGAACTCGACCCCGCCGAGGCGAGGCGCGTCCTCGGGGCGCTCTCGCAGGCACGACGTCCCCTGATCTTCCTGGGGAACGGAGCGCGGCAGGCGCTGCGCTCGAACCAGTCGTCATTCCGGGAAATCGTCCACACGCTGGGGCTTCACGTCGTGACCAGCGTGCGCGCCAAGGGTATCTTCCCCGAGAGCGACGACCGCTGCCTCGGCGTGCTGGGGACGGCGGGCACCGAGCGGGCGGCGGGCTACGCCGCGGCGGGGGTCGACGCCCTCCTGGTGATCGGCAGCGGCCTGGGGGAATGGGCGACCAGGAGCTTCGACCGCAAACTCGCGGCCGTCTCGTCGTACTTCCACGTCGACCTGGATCCCACGGTCTTCGGTCAGTTCCTCAAGGGCGGCGAGCACATTCAGGCCGACGCGGAGGTCTTCCTGCGTGGTCTGCGCCGTGAGCTGCCCGGGCTGGGCGAGGTGAAGCAGGCACCCACGCTCTCGCCCCCCTCCTCGCGGCCGACGCCGGTGCCGCTCCCCCGCGACAGCGGGGCGGGCGTGTCGCCGGTGGCGGTGATGCTCGCCCTCAACGACCTGCTCACCGGTCAGGACGACCTGTACATCGACATGGGCAACTGCACGGCATGGGCCACGCACCATCTGGTGATCGACCCGCCGACCCGCATCTTCTACCCGTGCGGCCTGTCGTCGATGGGCTGGTCGTGCGGCGCGACCGTCGGCGGGAAGATCGGTGACGGCGGCCGTGTCGCGACCGCGCTCGTGGGCGACGGCGCGTTCCTGATGAACGGCAACGAGGTCAGGACCGCCGCCAAGAACCGGGTGGGCGCGATCTTCGTCGTCCTCGACGACGGCTACCTGGGGATGGTGAACCACGGGGAGCACGCGCAGAACGGTGGACGTTTCTCCCTGGAGGACGACTTCTACGGCCTGGGGGTGGTGGATCTCGCCCAGTTCTCCCGCGCGCTCGGCGCCGACGCCTACGTCGTCGAGGAGGCCGAAGCCCTGCGGGAGGTGATGAGCGAGGCCAGGTCGGCGGCGGCCAGGTGGTCGCGGCCCCAGGTGGTCGTGGTCAAGACCGACTACCGGGTGAGTCCCCCCTACGGTGAGCGGTTCACCGCGGTGGCGGGGGACGCGTGATGGCCGGGGAGGCGCGTGCCGGCATCGGCATCGCGGGACTGGGATCGGCCCTGCCGCCGACGGTCGCGGAGGCGGTCTCCATCGGGAGCGGGCCCTCGGCCGAGAGCGGGCTGTTCAGCGGGGCCCGCAGCCGCCGGGTCCTGGCGGGCGGCGAGGCGATCGAGGATCTCGCGGTGTCGGCGTGCCGCGGGGCCCTGCAGGAGGCCGGTGTCCGCGCGGACGAGATCGACAGCCTGTACGGATACATAACGGTGTCCGAGTTCCTGAGCCCGAACGGGCTGTTCCGCGTGCACCGTGACCTGGGACTGGGGAGCCACGCGCTCGTGGTGCCGATCAACTGCGAGTTCGGCACCTTCGTCATGGCGCTCGCGCTCTCCTGGGAGTCCATGCGGGCCGGGCGTTTCACCCACGCGCTGGTGAGCGTCGGGGCGAGCTGGAGCCGTCACGTGGACGCCCGCAACCCGCACGCGGGGATGATCGGGGACGGCGCGGGCGCAGCCGTGCTCCGCCGGTCGGAACGGATGGTGATCGTCGACTGGATCCACGAGACGCGCAGCGCCGAGTACGGCGCGATGACGATGGCCGTCCGCTGGGACGCCGATGACGCTGTCCGGCCCGTCTACCGCATCGAGCCCGACGCGGGGGTGGGGGCGTTCCGGTCCACGGGGATGGACGGGCCGCCGGACCTGATCCGGAGGCTGCTCGGGCGTCACAGGATCGACGCCGGGGAGGTGACCGTGATCGGCCACCAGGCCTCCGACGTTCTACTGGAGCACTGGCGGGATCGCCTGCGTCCGGCCCGCTACCACGACACGCTGAGCGACTACGGCAACCTCACCGTCGCCTCCGCGGCGGTGACGCTCGTCGCCGCCGCCGACGTCATCGACACGCCGTACCTGGTCTTGTTCGGCGTGGGGATCGGCTCCTACCAGATCGCGCTGTTGATCAGGAGATGAGAGGCGGCGCGTCGGCTCCCCGTCAGCCGGTGGCCGCGGGCCGGTCGGGGTCGTTGGACCACTGCGACCACGACCCGGCGTACAGGGCCGCGTGGATCCCGATCCGCTCCAGCGCGAAGACGGTGTGGGCGGCGGTCACCCCCGAACCGCAGTAGACACCGACCGCCGTGCCCTCCTTCACCCCGAGGGCGCCGAAGCGGGCGGCGAGTGCCTCCTCGTCGAGGAAGGTCGCATCCGGCGTCAGGTTCTCCCCGGTAGGGGCGTTGACCGCGCCGGGGATGTGGCCGGCGCGCGGGTCGACCGGCTCGGTGTGGCCGAGGTAGCGCTCGGCCGCCCGCGCGTCGAGCAGTACGCCGGTGCCGGCGAGGTCGGCCGCGGCGTCGGCGTCGAGGACGGGCAGGGCACCGGAGGTCAGCGTCACGTCCCCCGGTTCGGGCCGGACCTCGCCGGTCTCCACCGGATGGCCCGCCTCCGTCCAGCCCCGCAGGCCGCCGTCGAGCAGCCGCACCGAGGACACCCCCGCCCAGCGCAGCAGCCACCACGCGCGCGCCGCGGACAGGCCGCCACCGGCGTCGTACGCGACGACCTCGTCACCGTCGTCCAGCCCCCAGCGGCGGGCGGCGCGCTGGAGCGTGTCCAGGTCCGGCAGCGGGTGCCGCCCCTCCTCGGGAGAGGGCGGGGCTGCCAGTTCGGTGTCCAGGTCGACGAAGACGGCCCCTGGCAGGTGGCCTTCGAGATAGGCGCGGTGGCCGTGCGGGTCACCGAGCTGCCAGCGAACGTCGAGAAGCCGGACGCGCGCCCCTGACCCGAGCCGTTCGGCCAGCTCGTCCGCACCGATCAGTCCGGTCGGGCTCTCACTCATCAAATACCTCCTGCGTGGAGACCCCGTCCTGCAGGGCGGGGAGGATGTCAACGTTCCGTCCTTCTGACATTCGAATACGGCGTGGATCAGACCTTGCGGCCGGTTTCCTGAATTTGGCCGGGATTTTGGAACCAGTGGGTCACCCAGGCGTCGGGGTCACCGGCGAGTTCGCGAATATGGCCGGGCAGCGTTCCCCCGGCGATGTCGGCCAGTGTCACCGATTCGAGAATGGATCTGAGGGTGGCCCGCATGGCGATCCACACGATCTGCAACCCCTCCGAGGGAGGGCCGTACTCGATGTCCTGAGGACATTCTCCGCGAATGACGGTGAGCGGCCCGTTGAGGGCGCGGATGACGTCGGCGATGACGACCTGGTCGGCGGGGAGGCGGAGCCGGTGCCCGCCTCCGGTGCCGCGCTGGCTGGTGATGAACCCGGTGCGCCGAAGCTCCGCCATGATCGCTTCGAGGAACTTGTGCGGGATCTCCTGCCCCTGCGCGAGTTCCTCGGAGCTGACCGGGCGGTCCGCGTGCGCCGCGAGCTGCGTGAGGGCGCGCAGGGCGTAGTCGGTCTTGGCCGAGATTCGCACCTGGGCCTCAGTGGGCCCGGTCGCACGCGGGCGGCTGCGCCTGCGGGTGTTCAGGCATCCGTGGCCGCGCCGTCATGGGGGTGTGTCGCAAAGCCCTGCTCCTTCCATGCGCTGAACCCGCCAAGAATATGGGTGACGTTGGTGTACCCCAACTCCGCGAGCTTCTGAACGACCGGCCCCGAACCGCGTTCCGACGAGCAGAAGACGACGATCTCCCGGCCGGGATCGGCGGCGTCGGCCAGCAGTTCCGGGGATTCCCGGCCGAAACTCCTCAGGACATCGACCTTCTCCACGGCGACGGCCGTGGGCAGCAGGCCGTGTTCGGCGCGCGCCTCGGGGCGGCGTACGTCGACGAAGAGCGCGCCGGTGGCGAGCTTCCCGGCGGCCTGCTCGGGGTCGATGAAAAGGTCCTCGGGCGAGACGGTCATGGTCTTCCTCTCAGTGAAGCGGCGACGGGGTGTCGAGGGACAGGTCGAAGTGGGAGCGCAGGGTGGTGCCCTGGTAGCCGGCGCGCACCAGGCCGCGTTCCCGCAGGATCGGCACGACGTGCTCGACGAAGGACTCGATGCCGCCGGGGGCGATCGGCATCATCAGGTTGAAGCCGTCGGCCGCCTCGTTCTCGAACCAGTACTGGAGCTGGTCGGCCACCTGCTCCCCGCTGCCGATGAGCGCCCACATGCCCAGCGGGGCGAGGCCGCCGAGGCGACCGGCGAGCCTGCCGAGGGTGAGGCCCTCGTCGACGGCCATGGTGCGCAGCTCGACGAAGCCGGTGACCGAGCCGTTGAAGTCCTCCGGGGCGGGGAGCAGGTGGAGTGGGACGGCGTCGTCGGGTGAGTAGCCGGACAGGTCGATGCCGAGCATGGCGCCGAGGGCGGTGAGGGCGCCGGGGTTGGTCACCAACCGGGACTCGATCTCCCGCACCAGCCGCCTGGCCTCGGCCTCGGTGGCCGCGACGTAGGGCACCACGCCGGGCAGGACCCTGATCGAGTGCGGGTCCCTGCCCAGCTCGGCGGCCCGCGTCTTGATGGAGCGGTAGACACCTCGCGTCTCGTCGATCGACATGGAGCGGGCGTAGACGGCGTCGGCGTGCGCGGCGGCCAGCTCGATCCCGGCGGGCGAGGCCCCGGCCTGCACGATCGGGGGGCGTCCCTGCGGTGAGGGCGGCACGGTCAGCGGCCCGGCCACCGAGAAGTGCTCGCCGACGTGGTCGATCGGGGTGATGCCGCCGGGACGGATCATGGCGCCGGCCTCGCGGTCGGCCAGGATCGCGTCCGGCGCCCAGCTGCCCCACAGCCGCTCCAGCACCTGGACGAACTCCCGGGCGCGGGCGTAGCGGTCGGCGTGCGGGATGTGCCGCTCCCTGCCGTGGTTGCGGGCGACGTGGTCACCCGCGGAGGTGACGAGGTTGACCCCGGCCCTGCCCTTGCTGATCAGATCGAGGGAGGCGATCTGGCGGGCGACGGTGTACGGGTCGCTGTAGCTGGTGGAGACGGTGGGGATCAGGCCGATGTGGGTGGTGCGGGTGGCGATGGCCGACAGCAGGGTCAGCGGTTCGAAGGGGGTGTTGGCCAGGGCGTCGTTCGGGTCGCCGCGCAGCGCCGGGGTGTCGGCGATGAAAATCGAGTCGAACCCGCCGCGCTCGGCGGTCTGGCAGAGCCGCACGTAGTACTCGACGTCCAGGGCCTGGTCGGTCCGGCTGTCGGGGTGACGCCAGGCGGAGGTGTGGTGGCCGACGCCGCTGAGGTTGAAGTTCAGCGACATCGTACGGCGGGGCGGGGTCACGTCCAGGTGCCTTTCTCGTTCAGGCCGAGGGCGGCGCGGCCGACGGCGTCGATCACGACGTCCTCGTTGGGCGGGTTGAACAGGGCGACGCGCAGGTCACGGAAGTGGCGTCCCAGCGGGGAGGTGTTCCAGACGGAGGCTCCGCCGACCAGGCGGCAGGCGTGGTCGACGGCGTCCGAGGCGTGCTGGTGGACCAGGAGCTTGGTGGCGGTGGCCTGAACGACGTCGGCGGGTTCCGGGACACCCTCGCACCGGTGCAGGGCGTCCTCCAGCAGCAGGCGCGCCTGGAGCAGGGCCAGCTCGATACGCGCGGCGTGCTCCTGGGTGCGGGGCTGCTCGGCGCGGCTGCCCGGACGGCCGTCGCCTCGGGGACCGGTGGCGAACGCGAGGGCCACCTCGCGGGCCGCCTCGGCGATGCCCAGGTGGATCGAGGCCAGCAGCAGCGCCCACCAGGCGCCGAAGGTACGGGTGATCTCCGGGGCCGCCTCGGGGTCGTACGCCTCTGCGACGGCGTCCGCGGGGACGGTGACGCCGTCGAGGATGACGTCGTGCGAGGCCGATCCGCGCATGCCGAAGGTGTCCCAGGTCGGCTCGATCCGCACACCGTCCGCATCGGCCGGGACGACGAAGGTGCGCGCCACGGGCTCGGCGGCGGTGTCGTCGTCGCCGTCGTTGTCCACTGTGGCCGACACCAGCAGGTGATCCAGGACGATGCTGCCGGTGACGTAGCGCTTGTGGCCGCTCAGCAGCCACGACCCGTCGTCCCCGCGAGAGGCGCGGGTCTGGACCGCGCCGCCCCGGCTGGGGGCGCCGCTCAGCCGCTCGCTGCTGGCGAAGTTGACCAGGCCGTCGGTGGCGGCGAGGGTACGGCCCAGCTCGGCGGCTCCCCGGCCGGGGACGTGCGGCGAGAGCAGGCGCGTGCCGTGGATGTAGTGCATGGTCAGGACCAGCGCGGCCGAGGCGTCGGCGGCGGCGAGGGTCCGGATCACCCGGCCGGCCTGGGGCAGGGTGGCGCCCCCTCCCCCGTACGCGGCCGGGATGACGAAGGAGGGCAGGCCCGCCGCCCTGAGGTCGGCGAAGGTCTCCGCGTGCGGCCGGTCCTCCCCCGCGACCCGGGCGGAGATCGCCGGAACCAGTTCCTGCAGCGCGGCGAGGACCTGCCGTTCGGTACGCGCGCCGGTCAGCGGGCTCACCATCGGGGGCTCGCGTCCGCGCCGGGCTTCAGCTGTCCGGGTACCGCCATGAGGAGTTCCTTCGTGTAGGAGTGGTGCGGGTTGTCGAAGGCGCGCTCGGCCGGCCCGCTCTCGACCACGGAGCCGGCGCGCAGGATCGTGACCTCGTGCGAGATCTGGCGGACGACCGCCAGATCATGGGAGATGAACAGGTAGCTCAGCCCCAGCCGCACCTGCAGCTCGACCAGCAGCCGCAGGATCTGGTCCTGCACGGAGACGTCCAGCGCCGAGACGGGCTCGTCGAGGATCATCAGCTCGGGGCGGAGCGCCAGCGCCCTGGCGATGGCCACTCGCTGCCGCTGTCCGCCGGACAGCTCGGTGGCGTGCCGGTCGAGAACCGACGAGGGCAGCGCGACCTGGTCGACGAGCTCGGCGGCCCGGCGGCGCCGGGCGGCGCGGTCCCCCTCGCCGAACGCGTCCAGCGGCTCGTCGATGAGCGCCGCGACCGAGAGCCTCGGGTCCAGGGAGGCGAACGGGTTCTGGTAGACGGGCTGGAAGCGCCGCCGCAGCGGACGCAGCGTCCTGCGGGTGGCCGTGGTGATGTCCACCCCGTCGAACAGGACCCGCCCCCGGGTGGGGGTCTCCAGCCGCAGCGCCATCCGCGCGGTGGTGGACTTGCCGGAGCCCGACTCTCCGACCAGGCCGACCGTGCGGCCCCGGCCGACGACAAGGTCCACGTCGCTGACCGCGACGGTCACCGAGGCGGCGCGCTTGAACTTCTTGGTGACCCCCCTAAGCTCCAGCAGCGGCGCCGGTACGGTTCCGCTTTCCGGCGTCTTCTCCGCGTCGGTCTCCATGTCGCTCTCCGGATGCGGACGCGATTGCGGGTATACCTCCGGGTTCGGCCCGGCCTCGGGACGTGATCGCGACTCCAGACGCGCCTCCGGATTCGGCCCGGCCTCCGGATGCGAGCGCGCCTCCAGCGGCGACTCCGGGGCCGCCGCCGCCTCGGGGCGCGGTCCGTGGACCGTCTGACGCGGTGACGAGGTGGCGATCAGTGTCGGCCCGGTCAGGGTGGGGACCGCACCGAGCAGGCGGCGGGTGTAGGCGTGCCGGGGGTCGCCGAGAATCCGCTCGGTCGGCCCCTCCTCCACGACCTGTCCCTCCCGCATGACCACGATCCGGTCCGCCCGGTCGGCGGCCACCCCGAGGTCGTGGGTGATCAGCAGCACGGCGGTGCCGTTCGCCGAGGTCAGGCGCTGGATGTGGTCCAGGATGCGGCGCTGGACGGTGACGTCGAGCGCGCTGGTCGGCTCGTCGGCGATGACCAGCCGGGGCGTGCAGGCCAGCGCGATGCCGATCAGCACGCGCTGGCGCATGCCGCCCGACAGCTCGTGCGGGTAGCGGCGGGCGTAGTCGGCGGGGTGCGGCAGCCCGGCCTCCTCCAGGATCGTCTCGACCAGCCCCCGGACGTTCCTCCGGGTGGCCCGGCCGTGCAGCAGCAGCACGTCGGCCACCTGGTGCCCGATGCGCCGTACCGGGTTGAGCGCGACCGCCGGGTCCTGGGGGATGAACCCGATCTCGGCGCCGCGCAGGTGGCGCATCGCGCGGTCCGGCCAGCCGGTGATGTCCCGTCCGCCGAAGTGGACCTGTCCCGCGCTGATCCGCCCGGTGGCGGGTAGCAGCCCGTTGACGGCGTGCGCGGTGGAGGACTTGCCCGAGCCGGACTCGCCCACCAGTGCCACCACCTCTCCCCGGTCCACCCGCAGGCTGACGCCGCGTACCGCGTCCGTCTCGTGCCGGTCACCACCGCGCCGGGCCGGCCCGTACCCGACCCGCAGGCCGGTCAGGCGCAGCAGGGGCTGTGTACTCATCGGTCGTCTCCCCTGCCGGTGTCCAGGGCGCGGGCGACCCGGTTGGTCGCCAGCATGGTCGCCACGATCACCGCGCCGGGCAGGGTGGTCAGCCACCAGGCGCTCACCAGGTAGTTGCGCCCCTCGGAGACCAGCGACCCCCACTCGGGAGCGGGCGGCGGCGCGCCGAAGCCGAGGAAGCTCAGCGAGGAGACCGCCAGGATGGCCGTACCGAACTCCAGGGCGGCCATCACCAGCACCGAGCCCACGGCGTGCGGCAGCACATGGCGGATGAGGGATCTCCACCGGCCGACGCCCAGTGCCTCGGCCGCCTCGACGAACACCTGGGTGCGGGCACGCAGCACGTCGGCCCGCATCACCCGGGCGAAACCGGCCACCGCCGCCACACCGACCGCGACCGCCACGTTCAGCGTGCCGAAACCCAGCACGGTGACCACGGCCAGCGAGAGCAGCAGTCCCGGAATCGACAGCAGCACGTCGACGCAGCGCATGACGGCGTCGTCGAACCGGCCGCCCACGTACCCCGAGAGCAGTCCCAGGGACGACCCGACCAGGAATCCGACCAGCACCGCCAGGGCGGTCGCGGTCAGCGAGAGCGAGGACCCGTGCACGACCCGGGAGAACAGGTCGCGCCCGAGGTGGTCGGTGCCGAACCAGTAGGTGCCGTTCGGGGGCAGCAGCTTGTCCTTCGGCGAGCCGACCAGCGGGTCGAAGGGGGCGAAGATCCCGGGTACCAGCGCCCAGGCCAGCACCAGCGCCAGGAACAGCACGGAGAGCACCAGCCCGGGGCGCCGCACGACCGCGCGGGCCCCGCCGGCGCCACGGCGCGGCCGGTCGGGTCCGGGAGCGGAGACCGGGTCGGGTCCGGGACCGGAGCCGGGGTCAGGCGGGAGGCTCGGTGCCTCGGGTCCGGATGGCCCCTGCGGCGCGGGGCCGCCGGGCAGGGTCGTGGCGGGATCGGACACGCTCAGCTCCTTCACGTGGCCGCTCGTGACGGCCGGATGCGCGGATCGAGCAGCGGGTAGACGGCGTCGACCACCAGGTTCACCGCCACGAAGACGAGGGCCGACAGCACGACCAGGCCCTGGATCATCGGGATGTCCTGCGCGGCGACGGCCTGCTCGACCAGGCGGCCCACCCCCAGCCGGGAGAAGACCGTCTCGACCACGATCGCCCCGGCCAGCATGTTGCCGACCGTCATGCCGACCAGGGTGAGGCTCGGCAGGCTCGCGTGGCGCAGCACGTCGACGAAGAGGATGCGCAGCCTGGAGGCGCCCTTGGCGGTGGCGGTGACCACGAACGCCTCGTCCCAGGTCTGGCGGAGGCTCTTGATCAGGACCTGGGCGATGATCGCCGCGGTGGGCAGGGCCAGCGTCACCGCGGGCAGCACCACCGAGGCGAAGCCCCGGTTGCCGATCGCGGGAAACCAGCCGAGCCGGAACGAGAAGACCTGCAGCAGGATCAGCCCCGCCCAGAACGACGGGATCGACACCAGCAGCGGGGGCAGCGACAGCAGCAGCCGTCGCAGCCGTCCCCCGCGCAGGTAGCCGGTGAGCAGGGCCAGGCTCCCGCCGAGCAGCACGGCGATGGCGAAGGCCAGCGCGGCCAGGCCCAGGGTCTCCGGCAGCGCCTGGCCGATCAGCTCGGTGACCGGCAGCCGCTGGGGAATGGAGGTTCCGAAGTCGCCCTGGACGAACCGCCACAGCGCGATGCCGTACTGGACGTAGAACGGCTCGTCGACGTGGTACTCGGCGCGCAGCGCGGCCACCGCCCCGGGATCGAGCTCGCCCATGGACCCGGTGGAGGCGAGCATGATCTCCACCGGGTCGCTGGGCAGCAGGTAGAGGATCACGAAGCCGGCGGTGAAGGCCGCCCAGAGCACGAAGGCGCCCTGGGCCGCGCGGCGCAGCAGGTAGCGGGCCATGGTCAGCCGGCCAGCCAGGTGTCGTGGAAGAAGTGCGCGGCGTAGGTGTCGAGGACGTAGCCCTTGACCTTCGGGGAGACGGCGACGACCTTGGTCTGCTCGCGCAGCGGGATCCAGTGGCCGTGGTCGATGACGTACTTCTGCAGGTCGTCCGCGGCCTTCGTGCGGGCCTCGGGGGTGGCCGCCTCGTTCAGCGCGTCGGCGACGGCCTCCAGCTCGGGCTGCTCGGCGTTGAGCAGCGCGGAGTTGCTCTTCTTGAACAGTCCGGCGAGGAAGTCGATGTCCTTGCTGGCGCCCGAGCCGGTGAGGAAGTCGTAGTCGGCCTTGGAGATGTCCTTGAGCATCGCGGCGTTGTCGGCGGGGGTGTTGGCCTTGATCTCGACCTTCACCCCGATCCTGGCGAGCTGCTGCTGGGCGAGTTCCAGTTCCTGCTGGGTGGCGCCGAAGAAGTTGCCGATGATGTAGGTGATCTTCGGCTCCAGGCGTACGCCGCCCTTCTCCCGGACCCCGTCGGCGCCCGGCTTCCAGCCCGCCTCGTCAAGGATCTTCTTGGCGCCCTCGGGGTCGTAGGCGAGGTCGGCGCCGAAGTCCTTCCACCCGGCGGTGCCGGAGGAGACGATGCTGGTCGGGGCCTTGTAGATCTCCGGGTAGAGGGTCTCGGTGATCTCCTTGCGGTCGGTGCCCTTGAGGATGGCCCGCCTGACCGCGTCGTCGGAGCCCAGCGGGCTGTACGGGTTGGGGCGCATGCCCGGGACCAGGTTGGGCACCACCTTCGAGACGATCGTCTGCCCGGCCGAGCGCAGCTGCGGCAGGTCGGTGATCGGGATGTCGTCGCTGATGTCGAACTGGCCGCTGACCAGGCCGCCGACCCGCACCCCCGACTCGGGCACCGCCTCGAAGACGATGCCTTCCAGGTACGACGGCCCCTGGTGCGCCACCACGCCCTCGGCGCCCCAGTTGTAGTCCGCACGGCGCTTGAGGGTGATGGACTTGTCCTTGACGATCTGGTCGAAGACGAAGGGACCGGTGCCGACCAGCTTGCCCGCGCAGCGCTCCTCGGTGGTCGTGGCCAGCGTGGACGCCGACAGGATCGCCAGGTAGGGGTCGCTGGCGTTACGCAGGAAGCCCAGTTCCGGCAGCTTGAAGTTCAGCCTGACGGTCAGGGGGTCGACCACCTCGGCGCCGGAGAAACTGTTGAGCGCGTTCAGCGTCAGGGTGTCGGTCTTGCCCTCACCGACCAGCTTGGCGAGCGTGCTGAAGTTGTCGGCGACCACCTTGGCGTCCAGGGGGGTGCCGTCACTGAAGGTCACGCCCTCGCGCAGGTGGAAGGTGAAGGCGGTGTAGTCGTCGTTCACCTCCCACTTCGTGGCCAGCCGAGGGATGATCTCGCCCGTCTTCGGGTCCTGGTCGGTCAGGGTGTCCAGGATCTGGTGGGTGACCGTGCTGTTGCGGCCGCCGGTGAGCGAGACGTCCAGGCACGGCTGGAAGCTGGAGACCGCAATGGTCAGCTTGCCGCCCTGCACCGGCGCGCCGGTGTCGGCGCCGCTCGCGCCTGCGGTGGCCTCACCGCCCGAGGAGCAGCCGGCGGCCAGCAGCGCGAGCGCGGCCCCTGCGGCTGCCGCCCGGACGGGGGAAGTCGAGAACAACGAATATCCGAACATGAGAAACCCTTGTCAAAAGGACGACCTGGGAAGGTCGGTGCGGGAGAGAGGCCTAGGTCAGAACAGTGACCGGTCAGAGGACCGGACAGAGGTCTGGTCGGGGATCAGGGCGAGGGCGTGGGCGAACTGGCGGCAGACCGCCGCGACGCGGGACTCGCTCGCGCCGGTGAGACCGACCCCGCAGGAGTGCCGGACGATGTCGGTGTCGAGCACGAACGCCCCCTGCCCCACCTGCGGACAGCCCAGCGCGCTCAGCACCGGCCGCAACGTGTAGTCGACGGCCAGCAGGTGCGCCCGGCTGCCGCCGTTGGCCAGCGGCAGCGCGACCTTGCCCGCCAGCGCGCCCGGGGGCAGCACGTCCAGGAAGGTCTTGAGCAGCCCCGAGTAGGACGCCTGGAGGATCGGGGTGGCCACCACGACCCCGTCCGCCTGCTCGATCAACTCGATCGCGGAACGGATCTGCGGATCGGCGGAGTCCCCGGCGATCAGCGCCGCGGGTGGCAGGTCCGCCGGGCTGATCAGCACCGTGGTGTGGCCCTCCAACTCCAGCCGCTCGGCGACGTTCTCGACAAGGGCCGCGGTGGCGGAACCCGGGGTCGGGCCGCCGATCACTGCTACGACAAGGGCCATGCGAAAGATCTCCTACGGCGTGCTCGCCAGACGGATGGAGAAAGAGACGAGGTGCCCCCGCGACGTCGCGGTCAGGGCGAGTGAGGACGGCTGATCGGCGGCTTCACGACAGCCCCACGGGGCCGTCGTTGACGCTCGGTGATGGGTGGCCTCAGCGACAGATGGCGCCGTCGGTCCGTACGAAGTCGACGAACAGGCGGCGCACCAGAATGATTTCCGGCACGCGACGCCTGTTGTACGTGGTCAGTGCCGCGAACATAAAAACCATAGTTCCATACTGGTTTAGTAGGTTTCAAGTCGCGGCCCGACCCGGATCCACGAATGACCGTGACGGAACGTGTCCACGACGACCTCGTCCCGCCACCGAACGACCCGCACGGGCGCCCTCCCGGGAACGACCACCCGTCTTGTCGAAGCCGGACTCACCCGGGTCGCCGACCTATCGCGGCGCGCACAGGGCCTGCCCCCACCCTGGTGGGCGCCCCGCGGAACGGCGCGGGTTGACACCTCGGCAGGCGGCGGAAAGACTCCTCGCCGGGGAGAGTGTGATCTTAAGGAAGGTCCACGATGTCACTACGCCAGTCATGGACGACGGACCATGACTCACTGTGCTCGGGGTACTCGCCGGGTGACAACCTGACTCTGCCCATCGAGGAACTCAACCTCAAGGTCCGTCCGTACAACCGCCTCAAACGCGCGGGCATCCACACCTGCGGCGAGCTGGCCGCCCTCGGCGAACGGGATCTGCCGGCGGCCATCGAGGGCTTCGATTCCGAGTGGGCCGAAGAGGTCGAGCAGAGGCTTGCCGACGTCGGCCTGTCCCTGCGAGCCGCCCCACCCGACGGCGTCCGCGAGCACGTCTCCTTCATCCGGCACGGCTCTTCAGCGTCCGTCCGCGCGGTGGCCTTCCACCCCGGCGGCCGCCTGCTGGCCACCGCCGGCTGGGACGACACGACGCAACTGTGGGACACCGGCGCCGGCCGGCCCGTCGGCGCCTCCCTTCCCGGCCACACCGACACCGCGCCCCTCCGGCCTGACAGCGACCACACACGGCTGTGGGACACCAGCGCCAAGCGCACGGCACGGCTGTGGGACACCGTCACCGGCAAGCCCGTCGGCATACCACTCACCGGCCACACCGACACCGTCTTGTCGGTGGCCTTCCACCCCGAGGGCCACCTACTGGCCACCGCCGGCGCGGACGACACCGCACGGCTGTGGGACACCACCACCGGCCAGCCCGTCGGCACTCCCCTGTCCGGCCACATCAGATCTGTCTACTCGGTGGCCTTCCACCCCGAGGGCCACCTGCTGGTCACCGCGGGCTGGGATTACGGGGTACGGCTGTGGGAGGTCTCCACCTGCAGGCTCATCGCCCTGTTCACCGGACACACCGGCGCCATCGGGTCAGCGGCCTTCCACCCCGACGGCCACTACCTGGCCACCGCCAGTGAGGACGGCACCGTACGGCTTTGGGACGCCACCGGCCAGACCGTCGCCCTGTTCAATCACACCAAGCCGGTCCACACGCTGGCCTTCCACCCCGACGGCCACCTGCTGGCCACCGGGGGCGAGGACGGCACCGTACTGCTGTGGGACACCACCACCGGAAAGCCCGTCGGCGCCCCGCCGGCCGGCCATGGCGACTACATCTGGTCGGTGGCCTTCCACCCCGAGGGCCACCTGCTGGCCACCGGGGGCGCCGATCGCACGGCGCGGCTGTGGGACACCGCCACCGGTCGGCCCCTCGCCCTGTTCAGCGGCCACCTCGGAGTCGTCGCCTCGGTGGCCTTCCACCCCGACGGCCACCTGCTGGCCACCGCGGGCCTCGACAGCGCGACACGACTGTGGGACATCTCAGCGCCACATCCGTGACCCGTCAGAGCGGAGAGTCGAAACGCACCAGGCCCTGCCTGGCGGATCCTGCCGTGGCGAGGATCGGCCAGGTGGTGCCTCGCAAGACGGAGGAGGGAACCGCGGCCAAGCGCCACCTGACCGCGGTGGGGACAGAACCTCACAGCCACGCATCACCCCCGAGCAACTGGAGGAGTACGTGTCGGCCCGGATGGACCGGCAGACCATCCTCAACCGGCCGACCCCTCCAATGCTGTGGGCGGTCATCGACGAGAGCGTCCTGTTCCGTCCTGTCGGGGAAGACAGCGTGATGGCGGCGCAGCTCAAGCACCTCGCCGAGGCGGGCGAACGTCCTGACATCGCGCTCCAAGTCCTCCCGGCCCAGGCCCGCACGACGACCGGCGTCAGCGGAGGTTTTGTCATCGCGCAGGCGCACCGGGGAATGCTCAACGCGGCCTATGTCGAGTCGGCCGGTACGGGTCAGGTAGCCGATCGACCCGACGAGGTCGCCGTCCTGGCATTGAGATACGAGACGATCCGCGTCGAAGCACTGTCCCAGCGCGAGTCGCTGAAGCTGATCAAGGAGACGATCACGCGATGGACCTGAACCGGGAACTGGCAGCGGCGACGTGGACCAAGTCCACCCGATCGGGGAGCAACGGCGGTGAATGCATCGAGGTCGCCAAGCTGTCCGGCGGACGCCACGCCGTCCGCGACAGCAAGAACACCACCAGCCCCGCACTCATCTTCACCGCCCTCGCATGGACCACCTTCATCAACGGCATCAGGACCGGCGATTTCGACTGGTAATGCTTTGTCAGGTCTGTCGATAGCTGTTGCGACGTAACGGTTTCATCGTTCGGGGGCAGGTCGGGCATGCACCGGTCCAGGTTGCGAGCAGCAGTTGCAGCTCGCGATGAACAAAACCCGGCAACCCCACGACACGCCGACCTGACGAAGCACTACCGGTCCAGGTGCCATGCGCGGACGAAGCAAGCGCGGTCGACCGACAGGAGGGTGCACTCGTCGGGCGAGACGAAGAAGGCCGACACCTCCTCACCGTGGCCGACGAAGTGGTCGAGGAGTTCGCCGCTCGTGCGGGCGACGACGACGCGCCGCGCGCCGCGGTCCCACCCGATGACGCGGTCGGCACCGATCTCCTGGTACCAGCGGACGTCGCCGACCGGGTCGGGGAACTGACGGGTCCCCGGCTGGGCGGCCGGGTTCTCCAGGTCGATCACCGCATAACCGCCGGGGATCCGGTGCAGCACGCGGCGGCCGTCGTGCGGGTCCCGGCCGATGTCCCGGGGCAGTTCGTGGAGCAGGAGGCACCGCTCGGGGTCGATCAGGAACGCCCGTTCCGGGCGGGAGTGGGTCTCCAGCACGATGTGCGGCCCGATCGCGGAGATCCTCGGCCAGTTGACCGGAGCGATGCTCAGGTCGATGGACGCCTCGTCGATCGCAAAGTGCTGGGGGTCCGTCGTCTCACGGGTGTTCAGATCGATTCGCAGCAGGGGGAAACCGGACCGGGGGTGGTAGTGGCCGTCGATCATGTAGGCGGTGTCGCCCGCGATCCGTGGCGGCCCCGGGGTCTGGGCGTGCCACACGAGCCGTCCTGTCGCCACCTCCCAGGCCCGCAGCGTGTCCCAGGTCGCGTGCCAGACGAGGTCGCCGCGGAAGAACAGCGTGGCCTGGCGGCCGACGAACCTGTCGAGAGCAGGAAAGTCCTCCAGGGCCACCCCCCGCATCCGGTCCGGCCGCTCGAAGTCGAGCCTGGCGAGCGTGCCCTCGCGGGCGATCCAGTGCTCGCCGTCGCGGACGCCGTGCGCGACGCCTCCGGTCCACCGGGTGACCATCGCGCCTCGTGGAGGTGCCAGGAGTCGGGGCTCGCCGAGCCGCTCGATCGCTCCGGTCGCGGTGTCGCAGCGGTGGACGACGCCGTCGCGTCCGCCGAGGGCCACCATGGCGCCCCGTTCGGCGACCGCGAGGGCGGTCACCGCCGCGTCGCGGTCGGGCTGGCGGCGGCTGCCCGTCCGCCTGAGGACTCCCGGGCTCGCGGACGCGAATGTCGGGACGCGGCTGAGCGAGGCCAGCACCTTCTCCTGGGAACGGTCGGCTACCGGTTCCACGTAGAAGACGGCGGCGTCGGCCTCCAGGTCCCAGACCTGAACGTCACAGCCGGTCTGCAGGACCACCAGATGCCCGCGGTCCGGGCTGAACGCCAGCGGGCCCGCCCATGCGCTGGCCAGCTCCCGGTCCCGGTCTCTGGTCTGTCGCCCGCTCTTCGCGGAGACGCGCCGCAGCCACCAACTCCGGTTGTCGGCCTCCCACAGGTGATCGGGCTTCTCGGCGAAGCGCACCGACACCTGCCGGACGCCGTCCCTGCCCCTGCGGTCCCAGGCGTGGAGTTCGACGCCGGTGCGGGCGTCGTGGACACGGACGCGGACGCGGTCCTTGACCACCACGAGGCGCCGCCCCGAGGGATGAACGTCGAAGTCGGTGGTCTCTCCGTCGGCGATCGGCGTCCATGTCGACTCTCCCAGCTCGCGGTCGAGCCGGGCGACGTGCGAGTCACCAGCCAGCCACACGTCGCGCGGCGTCACCGTGACGAAGTGCGCGGGATGGTCGAGCGCATGATCGGCTTCGACCTCCATGGCCGCGTTCCAGGCGATGACACGCCGCGCCGACACGCCCAGGATCCGCGGGCCGTCGGTCACCAGGTCCAGCACCGGGTCCTCCGAGCCGTCGCGCACCACGCGCACCGTGCTGGGGGATCCGATGTCCCAGGACTCGATCCGCCCGTCCTCGCGGGCCACGATCAGGAATCCGGTCTGCCCGAACGCCATCGCGGTGATTGCCGCAGCCATCCGCTCTTCCTCCCAGTGTCACGCGTGGGTCTGGATCTGCTCCCGCCGTGCCGCTTCGAGCGCGCGGGACCAGAGAGAAGCTAGAGGCCGCGACTGGTGAGCGGCTTGTCGATCACTGGGAGGCCACGGGCCGGTCAGGTAGTGGCCGCACCAGGCGGGCAACAGGCCCTACCAGCCTTCCTTGCGGCTCACAAGCGTTTTCCAAGCATGATCACGCACTCTGCCGGCAGGAAATCACGTGTTCGGGACGCGATTCTCACCGGAGTCGTCTTTCGTCCAGCACGTGCTTCTTCACGAAGGGCAGGAAGAAAATGAGAACTCGTCATCTGGCCGCAGCGGCGCTGATAGCCGGTGGACTCGCCGTTGGCACCATGGCCGGCCCCGCCGCAGCCGCCACCACCGCGGCGGTCTCCGCGCAGGCCGCCCCATCCTGGCACCTCGCGGGCCACTACCAGTACAGAAACGACTGCAACAGAACCGGTTTCAAAGCCATTACCAATGGCGGCATCGTCCAGGCTTACAGGTGCGACCTCGAGGGCTCTCTCTTCGCCCTTTATCTCTACTACTAAAATAGTCTGAGTAAACGTCGGCTCGGGACGGATCTCTCCGTGAGTCCGTTCCGAGCCGACCGTGCAGGCCGCCCGTGTTGGCAGGCCAACTCAAGAACACCATCGGCCGGGCCCGATATCGGCGTGCGGGAATGCGTGGCCTCCTGGAGAAGGCGCCGACGTAAACCACACGGCACCGTCAGCGGCCGACTCGTTCTCGACGCCGGGCAGGTCCCGCCGGCCTCGCCCGGCCTCGTTGCCGCCTCATCGCGACGAGGCGGGCCGCGACGGGCTGCCCGAGGAGGATGCCGAGGAGGGTCAGCATCAGCCCGCAGAGCTGTTGCGCGGTGAGCACCTCTCCGGCGATCGTCGTGCCGAGCAGCACCCCGGTCACCGGGTTCAGCAACCCGACGAGTCCCACCGTTCCTGCCGACAGGTGCCGCAGTCCGGCGAACCAGGCGACGAAGGCGAGAGCCGTCGCGATAACACTGAGATAACCGAACCCGATGATCTCGGGTCCGTCCAGGCTCGGCGGCGAGCCCTCCACCGCGACGGCGAAGGGCAGCAGGACGACGCCCCCGGCGATGAGCTGCCACGAGGTCGACGACAGCACGTCGACCTCGGCGCTCCACCTCTTGGCCAGCACGAAGCCGAACGACGACATCACCATGGCCGCGACGGACGCGAGCACGCCCAGGGGGTCGACGGCGGCCGCGCCGGTGAGCAACATGAGGCAGACACCCGCGATGCCGACGCCGGCTCCGGTCAGGTGCAGGACCTTCGGGCGCTCCGAGAGCAGTGACCAGGCCAGCAGCATCATCACGACGGGCGAGGTCGCCATGATCGTCGAGGCGACGCTCGTCGGAAGCAGCTGGGCCGCCAGGTAGACGAGCGCGAAGAACGCGCTCATGTTGATGGTGCCGAGGACCAGGGATTTCCACCACCACGCCCCCCGAGGAAGCTTCCTGCCGATGAGGAGAAGCAGCAGTCCCGCGGGCAGCGCCCTGATGACCGCCCCGTACAGGGGGTAGCCGGGCGGGAGGAACTGGTGGGTGACGAAGTAGGTCGTCCCCCACGCGATCGGCGCCATCGCCGTGACCAATGCCCAGCGAAAATTAACTTCCATGGAAGACAATATAGCTTCCTTGGAAGCTATACTCCAGACATGAGCGAACCTCTGGATCACGTAGCCCGCATCCAGCAGGAATGGGCTCGCGAGCGGCCGGACCTGGACGTGAGCCCGCAGGGTGTGATCGGGCGCCTGCATCGCCTGGCCGGGCACCTCACCGAACAGCTCTGTGTCGTCTACCGGCGGTACGGGCTCGGGGAGGGAGAGTTCGACGTCCTCGCCACCCTGCGGCGCGGTGGCGCACCGTTCGAGCGCGCCCCCGGAGAGCTGGCCGCCTTCACCATGGTCACCACCGGCGCGATGACCAAACGCATCGACCGGCTCGAACGTGACGGGCTGGTCACCCGTCGCCCGAGCGAGAGCGACGGCCGCGGCCGGGTGGTCGCGCTCACCGCCGTGGGCAAGGAGCTGATCGACCGGGCGTTCACCGAGCACATACGCAACGAACGCCGCCTCCTCGACGAGCTGACCCCCGAAGAGGCCGCGCAGCTCGAATCACTCCTCGCCACCTGGCTGACCCGCTTCGAAACCCCGCTCCGGACGGATACCTGAGCCGCTCGCGGACGGACGAGAACAGGCCCCCGCCCGAAGAGCGAGGGCCCGGTCGTGGTCTGAGCCGGTCAGACGGGGCGGTGGACGTGACGGGTGGCGCCCGGCCCCGGCTCCGTACTCGTCAACACAGGTAGAGGCGGAGCAGGTCCTCCTCGGTCTCCCGGCGCACGATCGCCCTGGCGGCCCCATCGCGGACGGCGACCACCGGGGGCCGCGTCACATGGTTGTAGTTGCTCGCCATCGACCGCTGGTAGGCCCCCGAGGCGGGGATCGCCAGCAGATCGCCGGGCCGTACGTCGGCGGGCAACGGCAGGTCTCGGACGAGCACGTCGCCGCTCTCGCAGTGCTTGCCGACCACGGTGACCTTACGCAGCGGGGCATCCGAGGAGCGGGAGGCCAGGAGCGCGGTGTAGGCGGCGCCGTACATGGCGGGGCGCGGATTGTCGCTCATCCCGCCATCCACGCTGACATAGGTGTTGACGCCGGGGATCTCCTTGACTGTGCCCACCTCGTAGAGGGCGACGGCGGTGGGTCCGGCGATCGAGCGGCCCGGCTCGACGGCGAGCCGCACCCGGGCGGGTACGGCCTCACGCAACGCCGCGACCACCTCGGCCGGGCGTGGCGGGACCGGGTCGCCGGGCCGGTAGACGATGCCCAGGCCGCCGCCGAGGTCGAGCTTGGGGATCGTCACGCCGTGCTCAAGCTCGCAGGCCAGCAGGAAGTCGGCCATCCGGCGGGCGGCCAGGGTGAAGCCGCCCAGATCGGTGATCTGCGAGCCGATGTGCGAGTGCAGCCCGGTCAGCTCCAGTGAGGTGGCGGCCAGGACCCGGCGGACCGCCTCGGCCGCCAGTCCGGCACTGAGCGAGAACCCGAACTTCGAGTCGTCGCCCCCGGTGGCGATGAACTCGTGGGTGTGCGCCTCCACCCCGGGGGTGACCCGGATCATCACGCGCTGCCGTACCCCCGTCTCGTCCGCGAGGGCGGCCAGGCGCTCGATCTCGGTGAAGGAGTCCACGACCACGCAGCCGACGCCCCAGGTGACGGCGCGGCGCAGCTCGGCGACCGACTTGTTGTTGCCGTGGAAGACCACCCGCGCGGGGTCCATGCCCCCGGCCAGGGCCACGGCCAGCTCGCCTCCGGTGCACACGTCGAGGCAGAGTCCGGCCGCCTCCAGCCAGCGCACCGCCTCGGGGCAGAGGAAGGCCTTGCCGCCGTAGTGCACCTCCCCGTCGGGGAGCGCCTCCCGCCACTCCGCGCAGCGGCCCTGGAACTCCTCCTCGTCGAGGACGTAGGCGGGCGTACCGAACTCGGCGGCGAGCTCCCGCACGCCGATCCCGCCGATGCGGAGTTCCCCGCCGGTCCATGCCGCAGTGCGCGGCCAGCCGTTCTCCATCACCAAGGTCATGGTGTCGAAGGTAGAGACTGATGGCTTTTGTCCGGTCTTAGCAGCGAAGTTTTCGATGCCAAGGCTCGCAAGCATTCACGTGTGTTGGGGCCGTTACCTCCCATCGACACCATAAGCTCAACTATTCGCAAACTGGGAGATTTCGTGACAAAGCGCCTGTATTCGGTCATCGCTGTCGCGCTGGCGGTGTCGGCATTCGCCGGCGGCTGCGGGCGCTCGTCGTCGGGAACCGACGTCGGCGCGGGCGCCACCTCGGCGGCCGGCAAGACCGCCAAGGACCTGGTGCCCGAGGCCGTCCGCAAGAAGGGCGAGCTCCGGATGGCGACCTCGGAGGGCTACCCGCCGATGGAGATGTACAAGCCGGGCACCCAGCAGCTCACCGGCGTCGATCCGGACCTCGCCGAGGCGATCGCGGCCAAGCTCGGCCTGAAGGCCAAGGTGACCAACGCCGCCTTCGACGGCCTGATCCCGGGTCTGCAGGCAGGCCAGTGGGACGTGGTGATGTCCTCGATGAGCGACACCGAGGAGCGCCGCGCGGCCGTCGACTTCGTCGACTACTTCAACGCCGGCGGGGCCATCATGGTCAAGAAGGGCAACCCCGAGGGCATCAAGACCCTTGAGGACCTGTGCGGCCGTACCGTCGTGCTGGCCAAGGGCAGCTCGAACCTCGCGATCGGGCAACGGCAGGACGAGAAGTGCGCCAAGAAGATGCAGATCATGCAGAGTGAGGACGCGCCGACCGGCCTGCTGAGCATCGACTCCGGCCGCGCGGTCGCCACCATCGTCGACTCGCCCGTCGCGGCGATGTACGCCAAGGAGACCGGCAAGTACGACGTGCTGCCCGAGCAGTACGACGCCGGTCCCTGGGGCATCGCGATCGACCGGCGCAACACCGCGCTGCGCGACGCCGTGGCCAAGGCGATGCAGGAGCTGACCGCCGACGGCGGTTACCAGGCGGTCCTGGAGAAGTACGGCGTCGCGAGCAACGCCGTGCCCGAGGTGACGGTCAACACCAAGCCATGGAAGTGACCGGAACCGCCGCGGACACCGAGAATCCGCACCTGCCGATCGACGCGCTCCGCCCGCCGCGGCCCGGCCGGTGGATCACGGCAGCGGTCGCCGGATTCGTCCTGATCTGGCTGGCCTACACGATCATCGTCAACGAGAACCTGCACTGGGACGTCATCGCCGCGTACCTGATGGACGGCAGGGTCCTCGGCGGCCTGTGGGTCACGATCCAGCTCACCGTGCTGTCGATGGCGATCGGCCTGGCGCTGGGCATCCTCGCCGCGGTGATGCAGCTGTCCGGCAGCCCCGTGCTGCGGGGCGCCTCCGCGCTCTACACCTGGTTCTTCCGCGGCACCCCGCTGCTGGTCCAGCTCATCTTCTGGTTCAACATCGGGCTGGTCTTCCCCTCCTTCGGCATCGGCGTGCCGTTCGACGGCCCCAAGCTGATCGAGTGGCAGGCCAACGAGCTGATCACGCCCTTCACCGCGGCCCTGCTCGGTCTGGCGATCAACGAGGGCGCCTACATGGCCGAGATCGTCCGGGCGGGCATCCGCTCGGTGGACCCCGGCCAGCGCGAGGCGGCCGAGGCGCTCGGCATGTCGCACCGGCAGGTGCTTCGCCGGGTGGTGCTTCCCCAGGCGATGCGGGTGATCATCCCGCCCACCGGCAACCAGTTCATCTCGATGCTCAAGACCACCTCGATGGTCTCGGTCATCGCCGGGGCCGAGCTGCTGACCGTCTCCCAGCGCATCTACCTCGGCAACTTCGAGGTGATCGCGCTGCTCGTCGTGGCCTCCATCTGGTACATCGTGCTCACCACCATCGCCAGCGTCGGCCAGCACTTCATCGAGAAGCGGTTCGAGCGCGGCCACCACACGCTGCAGGTCAGGGTCCGCCGCAACCTGCGGCCGTTCAGCAGGGGGAACGTCTGATGGCCGAACCCATGGTGAGCATCCGCTCGGTGCGCAAGCGCTTCGGCTCCGTCGAGGTGCTCAACGGCATCAGCCTGGACGTGCCCGTAGGCGGCGTGGTCTGCGTCGTCGGCCCGTCCGGGTCCGGCAAGTCAACACTGCTGCGCTGCGTCAACCGGCTGGAGACCATCGACTCCGGCCGCATCCGGGTGGACGGCGACCTGATCGGCTACGCCGAACAGGGCGACCGGCTCCACCACCTGAGCCCCGCCCGGCTCTGCCGCCAGCGGCAGGACATCGGCATGGTGTTCCAGCGCTTCCACCTCTTCCCGCACCGCACGGCGCTGGAGAACATCATGGAGGGCCCGGTGGTCGTCAAGGGCGTCTCCAGGGGGGACGCCAGGAGGAGGGCGCTGGAACTGCTGGAACGGGTGGGCCTGGCGGACCGCGCGGACCACTACCCCGCCCAGCTCTCCGGCGGCCAGCAGCAGCGCGTGGCGATCGCCCGCAGTCTGGCCATGGACCCCAAGCTCATGCTCTTCGACGAGCCGACCAGCGCGCTCGACCCCGAGCTGGTCCAGGAGGTGCTCGCGGTCATGCGGGACCTGGCCGTCAGCGGGATGACGATGATGGTCGTGACCCACGAGATGAGCTTCGCCCGCGAGGTCGGCGACAGCCTGGTCTTCATCGACGGCGGAGTGATCGTCGAGCAGGGCCACCCCCGCGACGTGCTCGCCAACCCGCGCCACGAACGCTTCCGCACCTTCCTCGGACAGGTCCTGTGATCCCCCACTTCGATCTGCTGCTCCGAGGCGGCCTGGTGGTCGACGGTACGGCGGCGCCCGATGCCGCCCGCTCCGCCGACGTCGGTGTCCTCGCCGGTCGCCTCACGCTGCTGCCTCCGGGAGCCCCGGCCGGCTCCCGCCACACCGAGGATGTGACCGGCCTCGTCGTCGCCCCCGGCTTCATCGACGTGCACACCCACTCCGACGGCGTCACCCTGATCGACGGGGAAGTGGGCGGCGACATGGTCCAGGCCGCCGTCCTGCAGGGTGTCACCACGGAGATCTGCGGCAACTGCGGCTCCAGTCTCTTCCCCGCCCTGCCGGAACGGCTGGCCGCGATGCGCGCGGAGAGCCGGGTCTACTTCGGCGGCGATGTCGGGATGTACGAGGGCTTCGCCGAGTTCGCCGCCGCGCATGCGGCCGTGCCCCGCGCCAACCACCTCGCCTCCCTCGTCGGGCACGGCACGCTCCGCGCCGGAGTGATCGGCCCCGTCGATCGGGCCGCCACCCCCGGCGAGCTGGAGACCATGTGCGCGCTGCTCGACCGGGCGCTCTCGGCGGGCGCGGCCGGGCTCTCCAGCGGGCTCATCTACACCCCCGGCACCTACGCGAGTACCGACGAGGTCGTCGCGCTGGCCGCCGTCGCGGCCGGGCACGGCAAGCCGTACGTCACCCACCTGCGCGATGAGATGTCACGCGTGGAGGAGGCTCTGGAGGAGGCCGTCGAGATCGCGCGCAGGAGCGGTGCCCCGCTGCACGTCTCCCACCACAAGACGGCGGGCAAGTACGCCTGGGGACGCACCGAGCGCACCCTGCCCAGAATCGCCGGGCTGCGGGCCGAGGGCATGGACGTGACCTGCGACGTCTACCCCTACACCGCGGGAAGCACGGCGCTGGGCGCGATGCTCCCGCCCTGGGCCTCGGACGGTGGGGTGTCCGCGCTGATGGCGCGGCTGGCCGACCCCGGCCAGCGCGATCGGATGCGCCGAGCCATCGCCGAGGGCGTCCCCGGCTGGGAGAACACCGTCGGCAACGGCGGCTGGGACCGCATCTCGATCGCCTGCGCGCCACGCCACCCCGAGACGGAGGGGCACACGATCGCCGAGCTGGCCGCCACCCGCGGCCAGGACCCCCTCGACGTGGCCGCCGCCCTGCTCGTCGCCGAGCGGGGCGAGGTCACGATCATCAGCCACTCCATGATCGAGGACGATGTACGGCGGGTGCTGGCCGCGCCGTACTCGATGATCGGCTCCGACGGCGTGCCCAAGCCCGGCGGCCGTCCCCACCCGCGCTGGGCGGGGACGTTCCCCCGCGTACTCGGGCACTACACCCGGGAGCTGGGACTGCTCGACCTGGAGACGGCGGTGCACAAGATGACCGGCATGGCCGCGGCCAGGTTCGGGCTGACGGGGCGTGGCGTGATCAGTGACGGCGCCCATGCCGACCTAGTCGTCTTCGACCCCGGCTCGATCGCCGACGGCGCCACCTTCGCCGCGCCGCTGGTCCCGCCGACGGGAGTCCACTCGGTGATCGTCGCCGGTGAGAGCGTGGTCCGCGACGGTGCCCAGACCGGCGCCCGGCCGGGGACGGTGCTGGCCACGTGATCGACGGTGACGATGACCTCGGGAAGGACGACGGGTTCCGGGAGGATGAGGCGATGACAGAGTTCGGCCTGCCGGGTGAGAGCGGCGCCGCGGTGATCTCCAGGGTGGCCGTGTCGGTGCCGGGGCTGATCTCCGTCCACGAGGACACCGAGCTGCCCCTCGCCAGCGTCGGCAAGCTGCTGCTGCTCGCCGTGGTGGCACGGGGGATCATCGATGGGGAGCTCGATCCCGCCGAGATCGTGGAGCTGCGGGAGGATGACCGCTGCGGGGGTTCCGGTCTCCTCGGCGTCCTGTCCGGCCGGCGCTGGGCGATCGGGGACCTCGCCGTGCTCACCGCGTCGGTGAGCGACAACACCGCGACCAACGCGCTGCTGCGCCGGCTCGGCCTGGACCGGGTCGCCGAGGGCGCCGCCGCGCTCGGCTTCGCGCGGACGCGGATCCTCGACCGGATCCGCGAGCCGCGCCTGCCCTCGCACCCGCCGACCTTCGCCGTCGGTACGGCGGGCGAGCTCGCCCGGTTCGCGGCCGGGCTCGACGGCCGGCGGGAGTGGACCCGGCTCCTGCTGGGCTGGATGGCCTGCAACACCGACCGGAGCCTGGTTCCCGCCCTGCTGCCGAGCGAGCCGGAGGAGCGGGAGATCCCCGGATCCGTTCCCGCCGGGACGGTGTGGGTGGCGAACAAGACCGGCACCGACGTCGGCGTGCGGGCCGACGTGGGTGTGATGATCGGCGCCGGGCGCCGGATCGGCTACGCCGTGCTGGCCAGCGGTCCCGCCGGCGGCGAGCACGCCCTGGTGGGGCGTGCCCGCCAGGCCGGCCTGGCCATCGGCCGCCTGGCCGGCCTGCCTCCCGACCGCTGACCCGGGACACGCCGGCCGGCCACGCCGGCGTGTCCCCCGGCACCTCGGCAGGGCCTGCTCCACCCGCACGTCGTATCCGGCACCGTTGTGGCGAGAACGTCGTCGATGTCCCCGGCCTCGGCGAAGAAGCCCCCGCCCCGATCGGCGGGCCGGAGTACCGGCCCGCCGAGGAGTCAGCGCAGGGCGTTGCGGATCTGGGCCGAGGCGTCGCGCAGGTAGTCGATGAAGGAGCGCAGCGCCGGGTTGGGATTGGTCGGACGGGTGGCGGCGCCGATCCTGCGATAGAGGCGGGGCCCGTCCAACCTGCACACCTGGATGCCCGAGGCCCCCTGCGCGCCGAGGCTGGGCACCAGCGCCACCCCCAGCCCGGCCCTGACCAGTCCGAGCGTGACCTCGTAGTGGTCGCTACGGCAACGGATCATCGGGCTGAACCCCTCCAGCGCGCTGGCACGCTCCAGCACCGAGACCGGGGTGTCGGTGCCGTACGTGGTGATCCACGGCTCGCCGGCCAGGTCGGCGAGCCGTACCCGCTGCCGCTGCCCCGCCGGATGGCCCGGCGGCACGACCAGAAGCTGCGGCTCGTCGAACAGGTGGGTGACCTCGACCCCCTCCGGCGGCTTCCAGGGATCGAGCGCGTGCTCGAAGACGACCAGGACGTCCAGCGCGCCGCGCTCCAGGTCGGGCAGGAGCTCGTGCGGCTGGCCGAGCACCAGGTCGAGCTCCACGGCGGGGTGGCGGGCGGTGAAGGTCGACAGCGCCAGCGGCAGCAGCCGGTATCCCGCGGAGGCGAAGAAACCGATCCGCAGTTGCCCGGCGTCGGCCCTGGCCTGCGCCAGCAGATCCTTCTCCGCCGCCTCGATGATGTCGAGCACCTCCTGCGCCCGGGTCGCGAGCCGCCGCCCGGCCGCGGTCAGCCGCAGGCTCTGCGCGCCCCGCTCGACCAGGCCCACGCCGGCCTCCTCCTCCAGCTTGGAGAGCTGGTGGGACACCGCGGAGGGCGAGAGCCGCAGGATACGGGCGGCTCCCGCGATGCTCCCCGTCCTGAAGATCTCCAGAAGCACCCGCAGGCGTTGGCTGCTCAGCACCGTTCCAGTATCGGCACCGGCGAGGCGGCCGGACGGCCGGGGTCCTCGGATGGCTTGTCAGCCGTCCAGACGGACGGTGACGGTGACGCGGCCCGCTTCGTCACGTCTGGCGATCGCATGCCCGGTGCGATCGATCCCATCCAGCTGCAGCGATATCGGACCCCCCTCGGCCAAGAAGTTGCGCCACCACATCTTGGCGTCGGGGAACTGAACACCGATCGTGACAGTGTCGGCCGCGCGCCGGAAGGCGACGGGCGTGCTGAAGGTGCGTCCCGAGCGGCGTCCCGTATAGGTGACGACCGTGAGGCGTCCGCTGATCAGCCGGCCCCATCGAGGAGAGGAGCGCAACGTCAGGACACAGGTGTTGAAACGGTCGATCGCTCGCTTCGGAAGCGGCCCCCGATATCGCACAGAACCTCCATCACGACGGATATCTCTTGCCGGCCAGCGTAACCGGGCGGATCCTTGTGCTCTGTGCCGTACCGGCCCCGCTGGTGTTCCGTGCTGGATCAGGCGGCGCGGCCGGCCTTGAGTGAGGCCGCGGTGTCGACGACGCGGCGAGCCTGGTAACGGGCCGCCTGCAAGGCCACCTCACTGGGTGGGCCATCGCCGGCCACGTGGGAGGTGCCGTAGGGATTGCCCGACTGGAACTGGATGGGGTCGGTGTAGCCGGGGGGCACGATGATGCCACCCCAGTGGTAGAACGTGTTCCCCAGCGCCAGGAGGGTGGATTCCTGCCCGCCGTGGGCGGTGTTGGAGGCGGTGAAAGCCGAGTACACCTTGTCCGCGAGCTTGCCCTGATACCACAGGCCACCGGTGGTGTCGATGAACGCCCTGAGCTGGCCGGCCGGGTTGCCGAAGCGGGTGGGGGTACCGAACAGCACCGCGTCGGCCCAGGCCAGGTCGTCGAGGCCGGCCTCGGCGACATCGGCGGTGTCCTGGAGGTGTCGGGCCCAGTCCGGCCTGGCGCTGATCGCCTCCGGTGGGGCCAGTTCGGCGACCTTGCGCAGTCGCACGTGTGCGCCGGCCTTTTCCGCGCCCTCGGCGGCGGCTTGCGCCAAGGCGTGCACGATGCCTGTGGCACTGTAGTAAATGATCGCGACGTTCACGGGTTCCATGATCGGTTTCCTTCCTTCGCGTTCGGTTCATCGGTACGACGACACAACCCTCCGGAATGTGAGGCGATTCGCCGACCTCACAGTTCGGTGCGCTGTCTCGTCGAACTGGTGAGGGAAGATGCGACCAAGGAAAGCCGGGGACACCGTGACCACCCCATCCGAGCCAGGAGACGGCCGGCTCGATCCGGGCCTGAGCGCGATCATGAGCGAGCGGCGCCGGCTGACCAATCTCGCGTACCGGCTCCTCGGCTCCCTGGCCGATGCCGAGGATGTCGTCCAGGAGACCTACGCCCGCTGGTACGCCATGTCCCGGCAGCAGCAGGAAGGCATCGAATCCCCCGGCGCCTGGCTGACGAGGGTCGCCGGTCGCATCTGCCTCGACCTGCTCGGCTCGGCACGGGCCCGGCGGGAGAGCTACGTGGGCGAATGGATTCCGGAGCCGCTGCCCGAGCGTACGGAGTGGATCAGCGGGCGGTGCGGGGGCACCACGGCCGACCCGGCCGACCGGGTCACCCTCGACGAGTCGGTCAACATGGCCTTCCTCGTCGTGCTCGACTCGATGACCCCGGCCGAGCGGGTCGCGTTCATCCTGCACGACGTCTTCCGCTACTCCTTCGCCGAAGTGGCCGAGATCGTCGGCCGTACCCCGGCGGCCTGCCGCCAGCTGGCCTCCTCGGCCCGCCGTCGCATTCACGCGTCGCGGGCTCCCGCGGCTCCGGCGGCCCAGCGCGCCGGCATCGTCAGAGCCTTCAAGCAGGCATGGGCGGCCAAGGACATCGACGCCCTCATCGGTCTGCTCGACCCCGACGCCACGGCGACCGGCGACGGTGGCGGACTCGTCAGCGCCGTACTCCGCCCGATCGAAGGCGCCGAGCGGATCGCGCGCTTCTTCGCCGATCGGACCAGCGCGGTACCCAAGGCGACGATCCTGGAGTGTACGGTCAACGGTCAGCCCGGTCTGGTGGCCCAACTGGACGGCGTCACCGTGTCGGTGCTGGCGTTCGACGTCGCAGGCGACCGGATCAAGCGCATCTGGGCAGTACTCAACCCCGACAAGCTCCGGCCTTGGACGGCGGGCTGACACGCGCCTTCGCACCATCGGGTCCGCCCGCTGCCTCGAACGCGGCGGCGAGGTTGCCGGCTTCCACCTCTGCCTGGCCGCCGCGTTCGTCACCGTCCGCGCACTCATCCGCCGAGCAGGACCCCGCTACCGCCGGGACACCCGACCCACATCACGCCGACTCCGGTGACCAGCTACCGGCGGCCGCTCTTAAAACAGGCCCCACCAGCTGCGATCGCTTTCAGGACGACGGCCCGCACGATCGCAGTGCCGCGGCGAGGAGTGCTGATCGGCCGTCCTGACCGGGTTCCGATGACCCGGTCAGGACGGGCCGATCAGCGTTCCTTGTCGTCGCTGAGCAGGAAGCCGGGCCGGGAACGATCCCAGCCCGGCACGTTCAGCGCGTTGAGCGCCGAGACGATGCGTTTCTCCTCGTAGACGAAGTGCGTCTCCATCAGCGCGGCGAGGCTGTCCAGCTCGCTGCGCACCACGGCCGGATCCGTCTCCTGGTCCAGGCCGCCGACGAGCGCCTCCAGCCTCCTGAGGGAGTCCTCCACCAGCCGGTGGTCGCGACGCAGTTCGTCCAGCACCGGGCGCAGTTCGGGAAACCGCTCGGCGAGCTCGGGGAACGCGCCGTCGTCCTCACCGGTGTGGTGCCGGTTCAGGGCGGAACAGAAGGTCAGGCAGTGGGCCCGCAGTTCGCGGGGGCGCGCGCCGCCGTCGAGGTAGGCCTCGACGTTCTCGCGGAGTGCGTCGAGCTCCTCACGGAGCCAGAGATGTACTTCGATCAGTTGGTTGCCGAACGCCATCAGGCGTCCATCGGGTGTTTCCACGGTCGTCCAGTGTTCCGGCGCCTCCATACCCTCGGCGATCTCTTTGCCGGGTGCACCGCGACGCTGGCACAGAACCTCATCATCATCGCGACGATCGGTCAACCCGCACTCGCACCGGCCGGAGAAAGGGCGACCCGCCCCGTTTCGCTCCCACGGTGAGGGGATGCCGGTGCGATCCACGTACAAGATCGCGCTCATGATGGAGACAGATCTCCGGGTCCGGCGAAGCCAACGATCTCGTCGGCCCAGCGATCCAGCAGGATCGGGTCGTGACTGATCGCCAGCACTCCCGCCCCGGTACGCTCCCGGTAGGCGTTCACCACCCCGACCAGGTGTGCCTGCGTGGAGGCGTCCAGCATGGTGGTCATCTCGTCGCAGATCAGGTAGCGGGGTTCCAAGGTCAGTGCCCTGGCCACGCAGGCCCGCTGCAACTGCCCGTCGGAGACCTCGTGCGGCCATCGGGTGAGCAGGTCGCCGGTCAGACCTGTCTCCCTGGCCAGCTCGTTGACGCGCCCCTCGTCCGGCCGGCCGTTCGCGGTCAGCGGCTCGCCGATCACTTCGGCGAGTTTGAGACGCGGGTCCACTGAGAGCCTGGGCTGCTGGTAGATCAGGGCCACTCGGGTGCGCAGGTCGCGGGCCGCGCGCTGCCGCCAGCGCGTCACGATCGTGCCGTCCACGGTGAGCGTGCCCGACGCCGGACGCAGCATCAGCGCCATGACCCTGGCCAGCGTCGACTTCCCGCAGCCGCTCGGCCCGGCCAGGCCGGTCACCTTACCGGGCATGATCGTCAGGGACGTCTCGTCCAGTGCGGTGTGCCTGCCATACCTGACGGTGATTCCGGACGCTTCAAGCATGCCTGTCCCCCAGGGCGTGGTGGCAGGCCACGCCGCCGTCCATCGGTGGCGGCACGGCGCACCGCTCGGTTTCGTGGCCACAACGCGACCGGAACGCACACCCTTCGGGCAGCCGGGTCAGCTCGGGCGGCAGGCCGGGGATGGGGACGAACGCCCGATCCGGCTGGGCCGCCACCAGCCCCGCCGTGTACGGATGGCGGGGGCGCCCGAGTACCTCGGCCACCGGCCCCACCTCGACCAGGCGGCTGGCGTACATCACCGCGAGGTCGTCGGCGACCCGCTCGGCGGCGCGCAGGTCGTGCGTGATCAGGAGTACGGCACGTCCCTCGTCGCACAGCTCGCGCAGCGTCGCCATCGCCCGGTCCACCAGCGGCCGGTCCAGCCCGCTGGTCGGCTCGTCGGCCAGCACCAGCCACGGGTCGCCTGCCAGCGCGATCGCGTTCGCCACGCGCTGGGCCATGCCGCCCGACAGCTCGTGCGGGTAGCGGTCCAGCTCCTGCGGGCGCAGGCCGTACCGCGCCGCCAGGTCATCGGCCGTGGCGTGCGAGCCGAGCTCGCGCATGGCCTCCTGGAGTTGCGCCCGTGCCGTGCGCACCGGCGTGAGGTGGGTGGCCGGGCTCTGCGGGATGAGCCCGATCGCCCGCCCGCGCACCCGCCTGGCCAGTACGGCCTGCGAGGCGCCGAGGAGTTCCATCGACTCCTCGCCGTGCTCCAGCCATGCCTGGCCGGAGACGGTCGCGTTGTCCGGCAGCAGGCCCAGCAGCGCGTGCGCGAGCACCGACTTGCCGCACCCGGACTCACCCACCAGGGCCAGGCAGCTACCCGGCCGTACCTCGAAGGTCGCCTCGCTGACCGCCTGCACCAGCGCGCCGGGGATGCGGAAGCTGACGCTCAGCCCCTGAACCCATAGCCGTCCGCGGCCGGTCACAGTTCCAGTCACAGTTCCAGCTCCGATCTCCAGCGAGGGTTGCGGCGGTCACGCCAGTGCTGGGCCAGCACCGATACCGCCAGCGTGGGTACCAGGATGAACAGGCCGGGCATCAGGCTCGACCACCAGCCGCCGGTGAGCAACGAGCGCTGCCCATCGTTGATCATGTTGCCGAGTGAGGCCAGGTGCGGCGGGAGTCCCAGGCCGAGGAAGCTCAGCGCGGTCTCGTGCCAGATCGCGTGGGGCATCATCAGCACCGTCGCCAGCATCAGGTGGGGGAAAAGGTGCGGTAGTAGATGGCGGCGGACCACCCGCATCCTGGTCGAGCCTCCGGAGATCGCCGCCTCCACGAACGGGCGCGAGCGCAGCGAGAGCACCTCGGAGCGTACGATCCGCGCCGCCGTGGTCCAGTGCGTCACACCTACGGAGACCACCACGGCGGCGGCGCTCGGCGCGAACAGCGCGACGATGAAGATGCCGAACAGCAGGTGCGGCAGGGCGTTGAAGCCGTCCACCACCCGCATGAGAAGGCGGTCGGGCAGTCCTCCCAGACTGCCGGCCGCCAGGCCCACGAGTCCGCCGATCACCATGCTGACCAGCGCGGCCACCAGGCCCACCAGGAAGGAGACGCGCAGGCCGTAGATCGACCGGATCAGCACGTCCCGCCCGACCTCGTCGGTGCCGAGGGGGTGTGCGAAAGAGGGGGGCTGCCCGGCCGCGCGCAGGTCCACCAGGCTCTGGTCGAGTTGCACGACAGGCGGCACCAGGAGTACGGCGAGCGCCAGCAGCACCAGGGTGCCGGCCGCGAACTTGAACTTCACCGGCATTCAGCCCACCCCCAAGGTGCGCACCCGCGGATCGGCCACGGTGTAGGCGATGTCGGCCAGCAGGTTGCCGACCAGCACCGCCGCCGTGCCCAGCAGCGTGAGCGCCGCCAGCAGCGGGAAATCCACGGCCAGCGCCGCCTGTACCGAGGCCGCGGCGACGCCGGGCCAGGAGAAGATCGTCTCGACCAGGATCGCGCCGGTGACCAGTTCCGGCATCCGAGCACCGAGCAGGGTGAGAAAGGGCAGCAGCGCCGACCTCAGCGCATGCCGCACGATCACGGTTCGCTCGCGCAGGCCGCGGGCGCGCGCGCCGATCACGAAGTCCTCCCGCAGCACCCCGACGACCGACTCCCGCACGTAGAGCACCAGCCACGACGACTGGGAGATCGCCAGCACCGCGACCGGCAGGACCATGTGCGCGGCCACATCAGCGGGGCTGATCGTGGTCGACGCCGCGTCGGTCAGGCCCCCCGCCGGCAGCCAGCCCAACTGGACCGCGAAGACCCAGATGGCCAGCAGCCCCAGCCAGAACACCGGGGCGGCCTCGTTGGCGAACGCGCCGCCGGTGATCGCCCGGTCCACCCAGGAGCCGCGCCGCCAGGCGGCGAGGGTACCCACCACCAGGCTGCCGACGAACATCAGCACCAGCGCCGAGCCGGTGGCCAGCAGGGTCCAGCCCAGCCGCTCGCCGATGATCTCGCCGACCGGCCGATGCAAGGAGCGCGACTCGCCCAGCTCGCCGCTGACCAGGTTGCCGAACCAGGTGGCGTACTGCTCGAGGACCGGCCGGTCCAGGCCCCAGTTCTGCCTGATCGACTCGACCACCTCAGGAGAGGTGACCAGCGCGCGTTCGCCGAGATACTGCCTGACCGGGTCGAAGGGGGAGGCCTGGGCCAGCGCGAACATGCCGATCGTAACGGTCACCAGCAGTGGCACCGCGAAGGCCACCCGCCAGGCGATCATCTTGAGTACCGCTCTCACGCGACCGGCTTCCAGGTGTGGATGCCGGCGAACAGGCCTCCGGTGGCGTGCTCGTGACCGTCCACGCCCGGCACGATCCCTTCGTACCTGCCGCGGATCACGTACACGTGCTTGAGGAAGACCAGGTACGAGTAGACCTCGTCGTCCCTGATGACCTTCTGGAAGTCGGCGTAGATCCGCTCGCGCTCCGCCTGCTCGCCCGAGGCCCTGCCCTGCTCCAGCAGCCTGTCGGCCTCGGGGTTGTCGTAGCGGCCCGGGTTGAAGAAGCCCTGGCCCTTGAAGTCGGAGTGAAACAGCTCGTAGTTGACGTAGTCGGGGTCATACGGGCTGCCGAACCCCATGACCGCCGCGTCCCTGTCCAGTCGCGCTTCGATCGCGTCCCAGTCCAGGCCGATCGGCTCGACCCGCAGACCGATCCTCTTGGCGTCGGAGGCGGCGGCCAGCGCGAGTTCCTTGCGCAGCGAGTCGCCCGCCGGATACATCAGGGTGAACTCGGCACTCCTGCCGTCCTTCTCCCTGATACCGTCCTTCCCCATGATCCAGCCCGCCTCGTCAAGCAGCTTGCCGGCGGCTTCGGGATCGGTGTCACCGGTCACTTCGGGGTTGTGCCATCCGGTGTCGGGCGAGATCGGCCCGTAGGCGGGAACACCCGCGCCGGCCAGGATCGTGTCGACCATCGCCTGCCGGTCGAGGGCCAGGCTGAACGCCTTGCGTACGGCCCGGTCGCCGGTCACCGGCTGGGTCATCGGGAACATGATCGCGCGATAGTCCGCGCTCGGTACGTCATACACGGTCACGTCCTGCCGGCCGCGTAAGCCGACGGCGGCCTTCGGCGGCAGCACGGTGGCGTCGAACTCGCCTGCCCGAACCCGGGTCGCGCGCACATTGTCGTCGGGGGCGAAGGCGAGCACCAACCTGGAGATCGCCGGAGCGCCGCCCCAGTACTCCTTGTTCGCCTCCAGCACGATCTTGTCTCCGGGCGTCCAGGAGACGAACCGGTAGGGGCCGCTGCCGACCGGCTTGGTCTTCTCCATCGTGCCCATGGGCACGATGCCGAGCGTGCTGCGCTGCACGAACGGCGCATAGGGATACCGAAGACCGAACACCACGGTCCGCGCGTCGGGAGCCGCCACATCCTTGATCGCCGAATAGTCGCTCCTGATCGTGGAGTTGTTGGCGGGATCGAGCAGCGCCTCGTAGGTGTACTCCACGTCCTTGCTGGTCAGCGGCTTGCCGTCGTGGAACTTCAGCCCTTCCTTCAGGGTGAAGGTGACGGTCGTCCCGTCCTCGGAGACGGTGGGCGGCTCAGCGGCGAGCGCGGGCTTGATCGTCAGGTCGGGTGCCCGGCTCATCAACCCGTCGAAGATCAACGATCCCCCGTCGGGAGAGAACCCGAGCACCGGGCTCAAATTGTCGAATTCCGAGCTCAGGCCGATGACGAACGTGTCATCCGGCGGGTCGGCCGGCCCCTGCGGGGCGGAACAGGCCGCACCGGCCAGAGCGAGGACGACGCACAGCGTGGCGGACTTCTGGAGAAGTTTTGTCACAAGAGAAGTTCTATCAGTTGCATATTACTTGCAATAACTTGGGATGAACCCCCCGGAGATCACGTTGCATCTGTCCCCGCTACGCGCCGTGGCGGCGAGGATGGCGGAGATCGGCCCCGGTGATCCGCGCCGACGAGAGCCTCACCGTCGCGACCTGGCCGCGACGGGACGGCAGGGACGGCGCCTATACGATCAACGAACGGAAGGACACCCACCAGGCACCCGACCACCTTGACATCAAGTGTCTCCAAGAAAGGATGGGCACAGGATTGAAGATCGCAGTCGATGACCTCTCCGGTCCGGAGATCGCCGGATTCCTTGACGAGCACGTCCAGGAGATGCGGTCCATCACTCCGCTGGAGAGCAAGCACGCCCTCGACCTGGAGAGCCTGCGCAGGCCCGAGATCACGTTCTGGTCGGTCATGGACGGTGACAGCCTGGTCGGCTGCGGCGCGATCAAGAGGCTGGACGCGGACCACGCGGAGGTCAAGTCGATGCGCACCAGGCCGACGCGCAAGCGGAGCGGAATCGCGTCCCTCCTCCTGGAGCACATCGTCACCGAGGCCAAGCGCATGGGATTCACCAGGCTGAGCCTCGAGACCGGGGCGGCCGAGTTCTTCCTGCCGGCCCGGAAGCTGTACGAGAAGTTCGGGTTCGAGTACTGCGACCCGTTCGCGGACTACAAACCCGACCCGAACAGCGCGTTCATGACGAGAGTGCTCTGAGGACCTGTACAGCCGACCCCAGGACCGGCGGACAGAAATCATCGGCTCCCGGTGCCGGGGATTGACGTTGGGCTCCCTTGGCAGGCGCCGACCGTCAACCACCTCAACGCCGCCGTCGCCGCCGTGAGGACGTTCAGCCTTCTCGGGTGGTGAACAGCTCCTGGATCGCGCGCGGGCCTCGGGCGCGATACGCGCCGACGTCACGGCATCGGACCTGTACGCCCTGATCAACGCGGTGGCCTGGGCCGGAGAGCAGACCTCCGCCGCCCAGGGCGAGCGTCTGCTCGCCTTCGCTCTGGACGGACTGCGCCCACCGAGCAGTAGCCGCGGCTGAGGCCGATCGGGGGGCTTGGCGCAGCGTCATGGAATGAATGAGGGTGATCGCGCCGGCCGGCGCCGTTCTGTGAATCCGGGCACCGGCCAGGGGTGCCCCTGAACCGCCGTGAACGAACGCGACCGGGCCCCGCTCTCGGAGAGCGGGGCCCGGTCGCGTTCCGAAAGAACCGGTCAGGCGATGCCGGTGGGACGGTGGATGTAGCGGCCCACCGGGTCGCCGACGATCTTTCCGCCGTCCAGCACCCGGTGGCCTCGGACGAAGGTGTCGGTGACCTGGGCGGTCAGCTCGAAGCCCTCGAACGGGGTGTACTCCTGGGTCGACTCCGACTCGGCGGCCCGGACGGTCCAGGTCTTGTCCGGGTCGACGAGGCACAGGTCGGCGTCCAGGCCGACCGCGATGGCGCCCTTGGTGCGCAGGCCGTAGCGGACGGCCGGGTTCCGCGCGGTGAGCGCCGCGATGCGGCCGTAGGACAGGCCACGCCGACGGCCCTCGGTGATCATCCCTGGGAGCAGGTACTCCGCCCCGCCGAAGCCGGACTTGGCCACGAAGATGTCGTCGCGCGGCTCGCCGAACTTCGTCTCGTCCCGGCAGCAGGCGTGGTCGCTGACCACCCAGTCGACCGTGCCGTCCAGCACGTACTCCCACAGGGCCTCGACGTCCTCGCGGGGCCGCAGCGGCGGGTTGACCTTGCCGCCGAGGCCGTGCGCGGTGGTGATGTCGGCCAGCAGGTGGCCGACGGTCACCTCGCGCCGGAAGTTGATGTGCGGGAACGCGCCGGCCATCCGGACCGCGGCGTCCACCGCCTTCCTGGACGACAGGTGCAGCAGGTTGATGGTGGGCAGGCCGGTCTCGTGGGCCAGGTAGGAGGCGATGGAGACCGCCAGGCCCTCGGAGTGCGGCGGCCGGGAGGCGTGGTAGGCGGCCAGGCCGCTCAGGTCTCCGGCGTCCTCCACCATCTTGGTGTACGCGCTCATGATCTCGGCGGTCTCGCAGTGCAGCGACAGCGAGATCTCGTCGGCGAGGTCGGGGAAGCGCTCCCTGGCCGCCTGCACGCCGCGCATCACGAACTCGAAGTGCGCGTAGTCGTAGCGCTCCCCTGGCGGGATCATCAGGAAGGAGTTCTGGTCGGCGGAGCGGCCGTGCAGGCCGTGGCTGCCGTAGAACATGAAGACCTTGAACGAGGTGACGCCGAAGCGCTCGATCAGGTCGGGGATCTCCCCGATGTGGCCACGCGACATCGGCGCGAGGTGGAAGCCGTAGTCGACGTAGGCGCGGTCGGCGGCGGCGTCGAGCACCTCGGGGAAGAAGTCGGCGTACTCGCCGCCCTTGTTGAGGTAGTACTGGCCGGTCCGCATGTAGGTCAGCGCGGTGGTGACGCCACCCTGGGCGCTGGCCCTGCTCTCCGAGACGGTGTCCTCGCCCAGCGGGTTGTAGATGCCCCAGTGCTGGTGGGCGTCCACCACGCCGGGGAAGGCGAGCTTGCCGGCGCCGTCGACGACCTCGCGGGCCGCCGAGGCGTCCAGACCGGGCTCCACCCTGGCGATCCGCCCGTCCTTGATGGCGATGTCCGCCTCGACGGGCTCGTCGCGGTCGTGCGAGACCACGCGGACGTTCTTCACCAGCAGGTCATACTCAGTCACGGCCGTCTCCTGTCGCGTGCTGCGGCTCCGCCACCAGGCGGAGCAGGTCTCCGATGTCGTCCAGTTCGTCGAGCCGTGCCACCCGGTCGGTCACGGCGTCCATGGCGGCGGCCGACAGCCGCCCCTCGGTGTTGTCGCGGAACTTCGCCGCCAGCTCGCCCGCCGAGAGCGGCCGCTGGGGGCCGCCCCTGTTGGTGAGCACCTCCTGGCTCCACTCGCGGCCGTCGGCGTCGCGGGCGCGCAGCACCGCGGGGAACTGGTGGGGGAAGATCTCGGTGGCACGCTCGTCCGCCACCACCTCGACCTTGGCCATGAGGTCCCTGCGGAGCGGGTCGCGGGCCAGTTCGTCGGTGAAGTCCGCCAGCCCCACGCCGAGGCCGCCGCCGCCCAGCAGCCCGGCCGCGACCGCGTACGGACCGCTGAACTGCGCCTGGTAGCCGGTCTCGGGAGCGCGCTTGCCCTCGATCGGCTCGCCGATCGTCCGGATGACGGGCGCGGGGACGCCCAGCGTCAGGCTCTCCACCCGCGAGGGGTCGAGCCCCTGCTCACGCAGCCCGATCGCGGCGTCCACGGCGGTGTGCACGAAGTGGTTGGCGGGGTAGGGCTTGAAGAAGATCCCGGGGACCGCCCAGTCGGTGCCGAGACCGGAGGTGATCTCCGAGGCCTCGTACCGCCCGTGCAGGAACGCCTGGAAGAAGCCGAACCTGCCCTCAAGCACGGTCGGCGGCCCGGTGAAGCCGCGCCTGACCAGCTCGGCCGAGGTCACCGCCGACTGCGCCGCCCACCCGCAGTGCAGCCGCTTGACGGTGCCGCCGGTGCGGTTGGCCTCGATGATGCCCGAGGCGGTGGAGGCGGCGACGCCGAGCGCGTCGAGCACGCCCTCGCGCGGCAGGCCGAGCAGCACGGCCGCGGCGACGGCGCCCCCCAGGGCACCGCAGATGGACGTGGCGTGCTGGCCGTGCTCGAAGAACGTCGAGTTGCCGGCCTCACGGTCGTAGCCCGCCATGCCGATCCGTACGCACACCTCCAGGCCGACCGCGATGGCGTGGATCGTCTCGCGGCCGGACGCCCCGGCCAGCTCGGCGGCGGCCAGCGCGGCCGGGACCACCGAGGCGCTGGGGTGCAGCACCGAGGGCAGGTGGGTGTCGTCGTAGTCGAGGGAGTGGGCGAGCACCCCGTTGGCGAGGGCGGCCAGCGGTGCGGGCACCGCGGAGCCGCCGCTCACGATGTGGGCCTGGGGGCGCCCGCCCTGGTCGCGGACGTACTCCACGATGGCGGCGCTGGTCGGCAGCCGGTGCGCGGCCACGCACAGCCCGATCACGTCGAGCACTCGCTTGCGGACGCTGTCGACGACGTCGGCGGGCAGCGTCGAGTAGGAGGTGTCGGCGGCGAAGTCGGCCAGCTGGCGGCCGAGCGTCGGCTCAGCCACGGCGATCCGCCTCCCCGGCGGCCTCGGCGCTCCGGCCGACGATCGCCAGCGGCCGTACCGGCGAGCCGGTGGCGCCGAAGAGCGCCAGCGGCGACAGCACGAAGGTGAACTCGTGCACGCCGTGCAGGGCCGGCTCCTCCAGGTTCATCGTCTCGATGATGTAGACGCCGGACTCCACCAGCAGCACCCGGTGCGCGGGCAGCACGCTGTGCCCCTGCCCCGGAGCCAGGCACTCGAAGGCGATGGTGTCGGCCCCGGCGGCACGCACCCCGCGCTCGGCCAGCCAGTACGCCCCCGCCTCCCCCACCCCTGGGACGCCGGACTCGGAGCCGATGTAGACCGTGCGGTCGGGGTCGGAGAAACGGCTGCCCCACCCGCTGCGGATCAGCACGACGTCACCGGCCTCGACCTCGGTGCCCTGCTCCCGTACGGCCCTGTCGAGGTCGGCCGGGGTGATCTCGTAGCCCGGCTCGCAGCAGGCCACTCCGAGCGCGGCGGGCAGGTCGAGCAGCACGCCTCTGCACACCATCGGCGCGACCGTGTGGATGCCGTGCTCGGGGTAGCGGCCCCCGACACAGGCCGCCGCCGCGTCCGCCCCGCCGTGCAGCCTGCCGTCGTGGGACACATGGGCCAGCGCGTCGATGTGCGTGCCCACGTGGGTGCCCATGACGAGCATGTCGTTGGCCGCCGACCCACCGTCGGGACGCACCTTGTCGCCGTGGCGGCGCGGGAGCGTGTGGGTGTACGCGGGGTGGTTGGGCGACTGTGGCATGCCCGCGTAGAACGGGCGGCCCAGGTCGTACACGGTCACGCCGCCGCGTACCGCCTCCAACAGGGGGTCGCGTACCGTCTCTCCCGGCGAGGTGGCCAGGGTGGTGGATGTGCTCACGTCGTCTCGTCTCTCCCGATGTCCGTCTGTCCCCCCGATCGACGCGTCACCGCGCCGTCGCGGATCAGGCGATGATCTTTCGTTCTCGTAGGTCGCCCAGGGTCGCGGGGTCACAGCCCAGCTCCTCGACGAGCACACGGTCCGTGTCGGCTCCCAGGTCACGGCCGGTGAACCGGATCCGGCCCGGTGTCCGCGACATCCGCCACATCACGTTGTGCATCAGCACGGAGCCGAGGTCGGCGTCGTCGACGGGGGTGAGCATCCCGGTCTCGCGGACGTGGGGATCCTCCACGAGGTCCCGGGCGTCGTAGACCGGGGCGACCGCGGCGCCCGCCGCGGTGAACTCCGCGACGACCTCCTCCCGGGTGCGCTCGGCGACCCAGTCGCCGAGCAGCCGGTCCAGCAGTTCCACGTGCTGGACCCGGCCCGCGCCGGTGGCGAACCAGGGCTCGTCGATCACCTCGGGGTGCCCGACCAGGCGCATCACCCGCTCGGCGATCGTCTGGGCACTGGTCGAGACCGCCACCCAGTGGCCGTCGGAGGTGAGATAGGTGTTGCGCGGCGCGTTGTTGGTGGAACGGTTGCCGTGCCGGTGCGCGATGGTCCCGAGCTGCTGGTAGACGGTCGGCGAGGGGCCGACGGCCGTCAAGATGGGCTCCAGCAGGCTCATGTCGACGACCTGACCGCGCTTTTCCGGGTCACGCTCGCGGTCCCACAGCGCCATCATCGTCGCCGACGAGGCCGCGATGCCGCAGATGCTGTCGGCCAACCCGAAGGCGGGCAGCGTGGGCGGTCCCTCGGCCTCGCCGGTCAGGTGGGCGAAGCCGCTCATCGCCTCGGCGAGCGTGCCGAACCCGGCCCGCCCCGCGTACGGCCCCGTCTGCCCGAAGCCGGTGATCCTGACGATGACCAGCCCGGGGTTGACCTCGTGCAGCCTGTCGGGGCCCAGTCCCCAGCGCTCCAGGGTGCCCGGCCGGAAGTTCTCGATGAGCACGTCGGTGCGTTCCATCAGCCGCAGGAAGAGCGAGGCCCCCTCGGGCGCGGACAGGCTGAGCCCGATCGTCTGCTTGTTTCGGGAGATCTCCTTCCACCACAGCGAGACACCGTCCTTGGACTCGCCGTGGCCGCGCATGCCGTCGCCCGCCGTCGGATGCTCGATCTTCACCACCTCGGCACCGAAGTCGCCGAGGATCTGGGCGCACAGCGGCCCGGCCAGGATCGTCGAGGCGTCGACGACCCGCAGGCCCTCCAGTGGTCCGTCGCGCATGCTTACTCCCAGGTCAGAAAAGGTTTCGTCGATGTTCTTCCGGACGGGTGTCACCCGATGTCCCCCCCGTTCCGGCCTGTTGTGCGAAAGCCGAGGTCGGCCGAGATGTCGGCGGCCGCGGTGGCCACCCACTCCCCCAGCAGTTCTCTGCGGCTGCGAATGAACATGTCCTGCGCCCCGCACAGTGACACCGATCCGACGACCTGCCCGGTCGCGCCGCGGAAGGCCGCCGCCACACTCGTCGCCCCCGACTGCCGCTCGCCGAAGCTGACCGCGTAGCCGAGGGTGCGGATCCGGTCGATCTCCTCGCCCAGCGCGGTCGTCGAGGTGATCGTGGCGTCGGTGACGCTGTCGAGGCGGTGGTGGGCCACGTAGTCGTCCACCTCCGCGTCGGGCAGCGCCGCGAGGATCGCCTTGGAGGAGGACCCCGCGTGCAGGGGATGGCTGGTGCCCAGCGCCACCGACATCCGGATCTCCTGGTCGGAGAGGACCTGGTCGACGTAGACCCGCGACCAGCCCTGGCGGAGCGAGAGCGTCGCCGTCTCGCCCGCCCGCTCGGCCAGCGCCACCAGGTGCCGGTGCGCGACGGCGGGCACGTCGAGTTCGCGCATCGCGGCCAGGCCGATGCTCAACGCCCCGGGGCCGAGGCGGTAGAGCTTCCTGTCCTCGTCGAAGCTCAGGAACTGGCCGACCACCAACTCCCGCAGTATGCGGTGTGTCACGGCCTTGGGCAGGCCGGTCTGCCGCGCGATCACGGAGACGCCCTGAGCCTGAGGCGACCTGCCGATGACATCGATCACGGCGAGAGCCCGCGCGATACCGGAGCGGGAACGCTCCGGCTCCTGCTCCTCTCCGATGTCATCGACGGTCATGGTTTCCTCGTTGGTCAGGACGCGCGCGGCAGGCGACGCGGTAGGGGGAGAGATCATGTGAATGTCATAGGGCAGCGCTGTCCGGAGGGCCGCCGAGGACCTCAATCGTGACCTCAGCGTTACCTCGGATCGCGTTGGAGTAGGGGCACAGGCCGTCGGCGATGCCGACGATCCGCTCCAGGTCCGCCTGCGGAACGTGCGGCGCGGAGATGCCGAGCGCGGCGGCGATCGCGTACTTCCCGCCGGGCACCGAGCCGAGGGTCACCGACGTGGTGACGCTCACCGGGTCGAGGCCGATCCGCTCGCGCCGTGCCACGATCCCCAGGGCACTGGCGAAGCAGGCCCCGTATCCCGCGGCGAAGAGCTCCTCGGGGTCGGTGCCGGTGTCGCCGGGCGTGCGGTCGGCGGGCCTGGTGAGGGCGAGGTCCAGCGAGCCGGTGAGTGAGCGGGCGCTACCCGCGCGACCGCCCTGGACCTCGACGGTCGCGGTGTAGATCGGCTTGAACGTCGCCTCCGGCCGCTCGGCCCCGTGCGCCAGTACGTGTTCGGCCACCGCCTTGGCGAAGATCTCCGGCTGCTCCTCGGCGACGAAGTCGGTGCCGCCGGGGATGGTGACCAGCGGCACGCCCGGCAGCGCGGCCTGGACGACGTCGTTCATCCTGGCCACCACGTCGTCGCCGCCGTGCAGCAGCAGCATGGGGATGCCGGCGAGCGCGGCGGTGTCCAGGTGGTGGTCGAAGACCGCCCGATAGGCGACCGCGTAGTCGGGACCCACGCTGAGATACTCGGCGACCTGGCGGCTGGCCGACTCCGCCGAGATCCTCGGATAGAGCCAGTAGACCCGCTCCCAGATCGTCGTCAGGTGGCTGCCGTCGTGGGCGACCTGGTAGCCCGGCGCGTAGCCGGCCTTCTTCTTCGCACGCTCGGCGTCGTCGTACAGCGGCAGCCCCTGGAAGATCAGGCCGCTCACCCGGTCGCGGGCGGTGAGCGCCGCCTCGGCGGCGATCACGGCGCCGGTGTGCTGCCCGAGCAGATGCACCTTCTCCAGGCCGAGCGCGTCGGCGATCCGCCACGTCGCCGCCGCGTAGTCGGGGATGGACCACTGCTCACCGGGCGCGTCCGACATCCCGAAGCCGGGGGTGTCGACCGCGACGACGTACAGGCCGTGCGCGGCCAGGGCGGCGAGGGCGGGCTCGTAGGTCGCCGACGACAGCGGCGACTGGTGCAGGATGAGCAGCGGGACCGCCGCGGGGTCGCCCGCGCGCCGGTAGTGGACCTGACCCCAGGGCAGCTCCAGGTAACCGCGCTCGGAGGCACCGCGCAGGTGGGTGGCGCTCATCGGTCCACCGCCATCGCGGCCATGACCTCGACGACGTGCTTGATACCCATGCGGTAGTCCTCCACAAGAATGTTCTCGTTGGGGCCGTCGACCCCGGAGTCGGCGCGCGAGACGCCGACGCCGACGATCGGGCGCCCGCCCATGACGCCCTGGTTGCCGATCCACTGCGTGTACGGCTCGATGACGGGCTCGGCACCGTAGACACGGCGGGCCGCGTCGGCGACCAGCGACACGAACGGGTCGCGGTGGTCGGTGGCGCTCGGACTGCTGGTGGCCATGACCTCGATCGCGATGTCACCGAAGCCGCCGTCGGCCAGGTGCTTGCCGAGGGCCCGCAGCACCCGCTCGGGGTCCTGCCCGGCGACCAGGCGGATCTCCACCTTGGCGGCCGCGGTGGCCGGGATGCCGAGGGTGATGTCGTCGCGGTTGTCGCCGCCGACGATGCCGGCGACCGTCAGGGTCGGGCGGGTGCGGATCTCGACCGCGGCCTGGGCGTCGTCGAGGCCGCCGATGAAGGAGTCGACTCCGGCCCGGGCGCGCAGGAAGTCGCCGTCGAAGTGCAGCCGGGCCAGCAGCTCCCGCTCCTCGTCGGTGGGCACCCGCGCGTCGTCGGCGAAGCCCGCCACGGTGACGGTGCCGTCGGGCCGCTGCAGGCTCGCCAGCGCCGCGGCCAGGCGGGTGGTCGCCGACGGCAGCAGCGCGGTGTTCTGGCTGGTCAGCTCACGGGTCAGGGTGGTGGCGGTCAGCCTGAGATAGAGCACGCCCTTCTCACTGAGCTTGAGCAGCGGCCTGCCCTGCTCGTCCACCCAGGAGTTCTCCCACAGGGTGCCGTCGCTCGTCAGCCGGTCGGCGTGCGCGCGGACGAACGAGCCGAGGCCGGGGCTGTGCAGCCACTGCTTGCCCTCCATGATGTAGCGGCTGGTGACCGGCGCCTCCTGGCCGGACAGCCGCCACGCGGCGGCGGCGTGCACCCGCGACATCAGGGCGCCCTTGTCGTCGGCGACGCCTCGCGCGTACAGCCGTCCGTCGTGGATCTCCGCCGCGTACGGGGGGCTGATCCACCGGTCGTCGTCGCCGGTCGGCTCCACCTCGACGTCGTAGTGGTTGAAGTGCAGCAGGGTGCGCTCCCCGCCGCCGATCTCACCCAGCACGTACGGGTGGGAGTGTTCCCAGGGGATGACCTCGGCGGTGCCGCCCCAGCGGCCGACCGAGGCGGCGAGGAACTCGGCGGTGGCCACCATCTGCTCGGGTTCCTGGCGGCGGCTGCGGATCCGGCAGAGCTGCTGCAGTTCCTCGACGAAGGTGTCGAGGTGGGCGTCGACGGCGGCCAGTGCGGCGGCGACATCGGGCTTGGACATGGAGTGCTCCTCACGCGTCACTGGGTGATCACTCCGCCGTCGACGTAGATCGTCTGACCGGTGGTCATGGCGGCGGCGGGGCTGAGCAGGAAGGCGACCGCGTTGGCGACGTCGCCGGCCCCTGCCATGCGGCCCAGGGGGATGGTGGCCATTTTGTCTTTCATGTACGCCTCGTTGGCGCGAACGTCGGCCGTCATGTCGGTGGGCACGATCGTGGGTCCGACGGCGTTGACCCGGACGCCGTCGGGGGCCCACTCCAGAGCGAGCACCTTGGCCATGTGCATCACCCCGGCCTTGCTGACGCAGTAGCCGAGGGTGTCCAGGACCGCGATGTGGCCGTTGGTCGAGCCGATGTTCACCACGCTCGCGGCGCTCTCACCGCCCTCGCCGGCCGCCTTGGCCGCGTCGCGCAGCGCCGGGTAGGCGGCCTGGGACATCCGGAAGGTGCCGGTGAGGTTGACGTCGAGGACGTCTGTGAAGTCACCCTCGCTCATCGTGGCCGCCGGCCCCCGCCGTACGATGCCCGCGTTGTTGACCAGGTGGTCGAGGCGGCCGTGCGCGGCGAGCACCTCGGCGACCAGCGCGCGGCAGGACTCCGCCGAGCGGACGTCGACGTGGTGGCGGGTGTGCCCGTCGCTCTCGGGCAGCGGCGCCTGCCAGTCGTCGCCGGAGGTCACGTCCGCCTGGGCCACGCGGGCGCCGCGGGCCGCGAGCGTGGCGGCGATCGCCGCGCCGATGCCCCGGCCCGCGCCGGTGACCAGGGCCACCCTGCCGTCGAAGCGGTTCGGATCGCTCATGCGCCGATCACCCGGCTGTCCTCGGCCCAGAAGGCGAAGCGCCGCTGGGCGAAACGGATGAGGGAGTGCGCGATGAGGCCGAGCACGGAGAGCACCACCAGGACCGCGAACATTCCGGAGATGTCGAAGTTGTAGTTGGTCTGCAGGAGCAGGTACCCAAGCCCCTCCTTGGCGCCGATGAACTCGCCGACGACCGCGCCGAGGATGGCGAAGACGATCCCGATGTCGAGCCCGGCGAAGATGAAGGGCAGCGCGCTCGGCAGCCGGACCATGCGGAAGACCTGGAACCTGCCCGCGCCGAACACGGTCAGCATCTGGATCCGGTCGGCGTCGGCCGAGCGCAGCCCCTCGATGACGTTGACCAGCATCGGGAAGAAGGAGATGACCGCCGCCATGACGATCTTGCTGGTCATGCCGAAGCCGAACCAGACGACGAACAGCGGCGCCAGGGCGACCTTCGGCACCGTCTGGAAGGCGACGATGTACGGCATGAGCGTGCGCTCGGCCAGCCGCACCTGCGAGATCAGCGTGCCCAGCACCATCGCCGCGCCGACACCGATCACGAAGCCGATCAGGGACTCCTGAAGCGTGACCAGCAGGTGCGACCAGAACTGGTCGTCGGTGAGCTGGGTGACCAGCGACGCGACGATCTGCGAGGGCCGGGGCAGCACGTAGTCGTCGATGCCGAGGGGCTGCACGAGGAACTCCCAGGCGAGCACCGCGGTCACGAAGACCCCGGGGACCATGATGAGCTCGGGGCGCTCGCGGAGGTCGAATCCCCTCAGGCGGCTCTTTTTCCGTTCCTGGCCCGGCGGACGGGCGGGCCGGCCGTCGGTGGCCTTGGTCATTGTCATGGTGGTGTACCTCGTCAGTCGATGACGCCGGCGGCGTTGAAGTGCTGGCGGATTCGCGTCACGTAGACCCCTGCGCGATCGGAGGACATGACGCTGAGATCGCGCGGGCGCCCCAGCTCGATCGGGACGATCTCGGCGATCCGCCCGGGACGGGAGCTGAGCACGATGACCCGGTCGGACAGGAACACCGCCTCGGGGATGGAGTGGGTGACCAGGACGACGGTCTTGCCGCTCTCCTTCCAGATGCGCAGCAGCTCGACGTTCATGTACTCCCTGGTCATCGCGTCCAGGGCACCGAACGGCTCGTCCATGAGCAGTACGGACGGGTCGTGCACCAGGGCCCGGCAGATCCCGGCGCGCTGCTGCATGCCGCCGCTGAGCTCGTGCGGGTACTTGTCGCCGAAGCCGTCCAGGCCGACCATGTTCAGCAGGTTCCTGGCCTGCTCGCGGTAGACGGCCGCGTCGAGTTTCTGCACCTCGACGGGGACCATCACGTTCTCCAGGATGGTGCGCCAGGGCAGCAGGGTCGCGGCCTGGAAGACCATGCCCACCTCGGGGAGCGGCTTGGTCACGTCCCGTCCCGCGACACGGACGACGCCCTCGCTCTTGGGGATCAGCCCGGCAAGGATCTTCAGCAGGGTGGTCTTACCGCATCCGGAGGGTCCGACGATGGAGATGAACTCCCCCCGCCTGACGGTGAAGCCGATGTCGGAAAGCGCATGGGTGGGCTCCGACCTGCGGGGCCGGTACAGCTTCTGCAGGCCGGCCACCTCGATCCATGCGTCTTCGTCCACCGATGCCGATGCGGCGGTGGCCTGGCGGCGGCCGGGGGTCCTGATGGCCATCGGCCCTCCTCTTCGATGCTCGGGTGCTGGTCGGTCGTGGTCGCCGGTCGCTCCGGCCCTGATCCACTTCTGGTGGTGCGGCCCCGGGTCCCGGGGGCGCGCCCCCGGGGGGGGGGGCCCGCGGGACCGCCGGCGGCACCCCCCGGGCGGCGACAAGCAC
>NZ_JBEXGU010000019.1:0-82574 GCF_040607515.1 Streptosporangium sp. NPDC005286
GTCCCCGGCAGGGGGCCGGGCGCCGCTGCCTTTCCACCGTGTTCACGTCCGTGACGGGCGGGTGTGGCCCTTTCTTGACCGGAATGTTGCGGCGAAAGCCGTACGTTAATGGGGAGAACGGCCGGAGAAGTGCTCTGCGACGGGTAAACTCGACGTGGACCCAGAAGCGGTCGGTCGGTAACCGGTCGTGGGAGTCATGACACGAATGCGGGCGCCCACAGCGGCGCCCTGCGGGTGCGGCCGTTTTGACGTGTTGCGCTGGGCTGGGTAGTCTTGCCCTTCGTGCTCATGTCTTCATGGGCCCTCATGCGTGTGCGTCGACAGGTTCCCGGTGGGGAGTCGGCAGGGGCGCCGCATGGCCTCCTCCACCGGACCGGCCTTGACCGGGTTGTGGCGTGACAAGTGCGCGACACGCCCGACCGCGTGGGTCGGAGGGGATGAAAGAACCGCAGGTCATGACACCGGCAGTACCTGCAAAATGCACGACATTCGATTAACCGGCTAGCACGAACGGAGACGCGGTGCCCACGATTCAGCAGCTGGTCCGCAAGGGCCGCCAGGACAAGGTCACCAAGACCAAGACCCCGGCGCTCAAGGCCAGCCCTCAGCGACGCGGCACCTGCATGCGCGTTTACACCACGACCCCCAAGAAGCCGAACTCCGCGCTCCGCAAGGTCGCGCGTGTCCGGCTCACCAACGGTATCGAGGTCACGGCCTACATCCCCGGTGTCGGTCACAACCTTCAGGAGCACTCCATCGTGCTCGTCCGCGGTGGTCGTGTGAAGGACCTGCCGGGTGTTCGCTACAAGATCATCCGTGGTTCGCTCGACACCCAGGGTGTCCGTAACCGCAAGCAGGCCCGTAGCCGTTACGGCGCGAAGAAGGAGAAGTAAGAATGCCTCGCAAGGGTTCTCCTGGCCGTCGTCAGCTCATGGCTGACCCGGTTCACAACTCGCCCCTGGTCACCGCGCTTATCAACAAGGTGCTCCTGGACGGCAAGCGGTCCATCGCTCAGTCCATCGTGTACGGCGCCCTCGAAGGAGCCAAGGAGAAGACCGGCAACGACCCGGTCGTCACCCTGAAGCGCGCGCTGGACAACGTCAAGCCCACCCTTGAGGTCCGCAGCCGCCGTGTCGGTGGCGCGACCTACCAGGTCCCGGTCGAGGTGCGCGCCGCGCGCAGCACCACCCTGGCCCTGCGCTGGCTGGTGCAGTACTCCCGGGCCCGCCGCGAGAAGACCATGACCGAGCGCCTCATGAACGAACTGCTCGATGCCAGCAACGGCCTCGGCGCAAGCGTCAAGAAGCGTGAGGACACCCACAAGATGGCCGAGTCCAACAAGGCCTTCGCCCACTACCGCTGGTAACAGCGGCTTCGACGAGACGACGAGGACGCGAGAGAAGTGGCCACCACGACCGCTCTTGACCTGGCCAAGGTCCGCAACATCGGGATCATGGCTCACATCGACGCGGGCAAGACCACGACGACTGAGCGCATCCTGTTCTACACCGGTATCAACTACAAGATCGGTGAGGTCCACGAGGGCGCAGCCACGATGGACTGGATGGAGCAGGAGCAGGAGCGTGGTATCACCATCACCTCCGCTGCTACGACCTGCGAGTGGCTCGGCCACACGATCAACATCATCGACACGCCGGGTCACGTGGACTTCACGATCGAGGTGGAGCGCTCGCTCCGCGTCCTCGACGGTGCCGTCGCCGTGTTCGACGGCGTTGCAGGCGTCGAGCCCCAGTCCGAAACGGTGTGGCGTCAGGCCGACCGTTACGAAGTTCCCAGGATCTGCTTCGTCAACAAGCTGGACCGGGTCGGCGCGGAGTTCCACCGCTGCGTCGACATGATGATCAGCCGCCTGAACGCGACCCCCGCGGTTCTTCAGCTTCCCTGGGGCGTCGAGGCCGACTTCAAGGGCGTCATCGACCTGGTCAAGATGAAGGGTCTGCTCTGGAGCGCCGAGGCGGCCAAGGGCGAGATGTACGAGACCGTCGACATCCCGGCCGAGCACGCCGAGGCCGCTCGCGAGTGGCGTGACAAGCTGGTCGAGACGGTCGCCGAGAACGACGACGAGCTGATGGAGCTCTTCCTGGAGGGCGTCGAGCCCACCGAGGAGCAGCTGGTCGCGGCCATCCGCCGCGCGACGCTGAGCAGCGCCATCAACCCGGTCCTGACCGGCACCGCGTTCAAGAACAAGGGCATTCAGCCCCTGCTCGACGCGATCGTCGCCTACCTTCCCGCTCCGACCGACATCCCGGCCTTCAAGGGCCACGCGGTCGGCAAGGAAGACGAGGTCATCGAGCGCCACGCGGATGTGAACGAGCCGTTCTCCGCGCTGGCATTCAAGATCATGAGCGACCAGCACCTGGGCCGTCTCACCTACATCCGCATCTACTCGGGCACGCTCGAGACCGGCACCGCCGTGGTCAACTCGGTGAAGGGCCGTAAGGAGCGGATCGGCAAGATCTACCAGATGCACGCCAACAAGCGCGAGGAGCGCCCGTCGGCCGTCGCCGGTCAGATCGTCGCCGTCATGGGCCTGAAGGACACCACCACCGGTGACACCCTGGCCGACCCGGCTCACCCCGTGGTCCTGGAGTCGATGAACTTCCCGGCGCCGGTCATCAGCGTCGCCATCGAGCCCAAGACCAAGGGCGACCAGGAGAAGCTGGGCACCGCGATCCAGCGTCTGGCCGAGGAGGACCCGTCCTTCCAGGTCCGTCGTGACGACGAGACCGGGCAGACGGTCATCTGGGGTATGGGCGAGCTCCACCTGGAGATCCTCGTCGACCGGATGCGCCGCGAGTTCAAGGTCGAGGCCAACATCGGCCGGCCTCAGGTGGCCTACCGGGAGACCATCCGCCGCAAGGTGGAGAAGGTCGACTACGTCCACAAGAAGCAGACCGGTGGTTCCGGCCAGTTCGCCAAGGTCATCATTGACATTGAGCCGCTGGGCGAGGGCAACGACGGTTACGAGTTCGCGAACAAGGTCTCCGGTGGCCGCATCCCGAGGGAGTACATCCCCTCGGTCGACGCGGGTGCCCAGGAGGCGGCCGAGTTCGGTGTTCTCGCCGGCTACCCCATGGTCGGGGTCAAGGTCACCCTGCAGGACGGTGCCTACCACGAGGTGGACTCGTCCGAAATGGCCTTCAAGATCGCCGGCTCGATGGCCTTCAAGGAGGCCGCGCGCAAGGCGGACGCCGTAATCCTGGAGCCGATGATGGCCGTCGAGGTCACCACGCCCGAGGACTACATGGGTGACGTCATCGGTGACCTCAACGGTCGCCGCGGGCAGATCCAGGCGATGGACGAGCGCTCCGGCGCCCGGATCGTCAAGGCGCTCGTGCCGCTCTCTGAGATGTTCGGCTACGTGGGAGACCTTCGTAGCAAGACGCAGGGACGCGCGAGCTACAGCATGCAGTTCGACTCCTACGCGGAAGTGCCCGCGCACATCGCCAAGGAGATCGTCGCGAAGGTGCGGGGCGAGTAAGTCCAGCATCCAATCCGGTACGGGAGGCGAGCCTCCCCCGCTTCCTAGCAGGGGTGGGGAAAATCGCCTCCCGGCGCCGAAGGGTGCGGGGCGAGAACATTCTCGTCGGCCGGTTCCGAGAGGGATCGGCCTCCCCGAACCCGAATATGAAGACGCAAGTCACGTCAGAATCTCTAAGGAGAGAGCAGTGGCCAAGGCCAAGTTCGAGCGGACCAAGCCGCACGTAAACATCGGCACCATTGGGCACATCGACCACGGCAAGACCACTCTGACCGCGGCGATCACCAAGGTGCTCCACGAGCGTTTCCCGAACCTCAACGAGGCGACCCCGTTCGACAAGATCGACAAGGCGCCCGAGGAGAAGGCTCGTGGTATCACGATCTCCATCGCGCACGTCGAGTACCAGACCGAGAAGCGCCACTATGCCCACGTGGACTGCCCCGGTCACGCGGACTACGTGAAGAACATGATCACCGGTGCGGCTCAGATGGACGGTGCGATCCTCGTGGTCGCCGCCACCGACGGTCCGATGCCGCAGACGAAGGAGCACGTCCTCCTGGCCCGCCAGGTCGGCGTTCCCTACATCGTCGTGGCCCTCAACAAGTCCGACATGGTGGACGACGAGGAGATCCTGGAGCTCGTCGAGCTCGAGGTCCGTGAGCTTCTCTCGGCCCAGGAGTTCCCCGGCGACGACCTGCCGGTCGTCCGCGTCTCGGCGCTGAAGGCGCTTGAGGGCGACGCCAAGTGGGGTGACTCGATCATCGAGCTCATGACCGCGGTGGACGAGAACGTCCCCGAGCCGGTCCGTGAGACCGACAAGCCGTTCCTGATGCCGGTCGAGGACGTCTTCTCGATCACCGGTCGCGGCACGGTCGTCACCGGCCGTATCGAGCGTGGCATCGTCAAGGTCAGCGAGACCGTCGACATCATCGGCATCAAGGAGACCAAGACCACCACCACGGTCACCGGTGTCGAGATGTTCCGCAAGCTCCTCGACGAGGGCCAGGCGGGTGACAACGTCGGTCTGCTCCTGCGCGGCATCAAGCGCGAGGACGTCGAGCGCGGCCAGTGCATCATCAAGCCGGGCACGACCACCCCGCACACCGAGTTCGAGGCCCAGGTCTACATTCTGAGCAAGGACGAGGGCGGCCGCCACACGCCGTTCTTCAACAACTACCGCCCGCAGTTCTACTTCCGTACGACTGACGTGACCGGCGTGGTGAACCTCCCCGAGGGCACCGAGATGGTCATGCCGGGCGACAACACCGAGATGAACGTCGCGCTCATCCAGCCCATCGCGATGGAGGACGGTCTCAAGTTCGCCATCCGTGAGGGTGGCCGCACCGTCGGTGCGGGTCGAGTGACCAAGATCATCAAGTAGTACGATCGCGGAGTGGCGGTCGGCCCTCAACGCAGGGCCGGCCGCTTCCCCACGAGGGGCCCGCGCCGCAGGGCGCGAACCCTGGCAGGGACCCCACGAACCGTGATCTCGCAGTTGGTTCGGCCGAACGATGACCGAAGTAACTGCCAGATCACGGAAGAAAGCGCGGACTCACAGCGTCTGCTACGTGGGGCGTGTGCGGAGAACGTCGCCCCAGGGCGAAGTGGGCTCCGCACAACGTGGAGGGGACGTCCGAGACGGACCCGGCCATGACACAGCGGCAACAGGCCGCACGTAACTTTTTCAGACGACAGTGAAGGACACCGAGGCCATTATGGCGGGACAGAAGATCCGCATTCGGCTCAAGGCCTATGACCACGAGGTCATCGACGTCTCGGCCAAGAAGATCGTCGAGACGGTGACAAGGACTGGCGCCAAGGTCGCGGGCCCGGTGCCGCTGCCGACCGAGAAGAACGTGTACTGCGTCATCCGCTCGCCGCACAAGTACAAGGACAGCCGCGAGCACTTTGAGATGCGCACGCACAAGCGGCTGATTGACATCATCGACCCGACGCCGAAGACGGTCGACTCGCTCATGCGACTCGACCTTCCCGCCGGCGTCGACATCTCGATCAAGCTCTGAGGGAACGCACTGACATGGCTAAGCAGATCAAGGGCGTCCTGGGCAAGAAGCTCGGCATGACCCAGGTCTTCGACGCGGACAACCGGATGGTCCCGGTGACCGTCGTCGAGGCTGGTCCGTGCGTCGTGACCCGCGTCCGCACCGCTGAGAAGGACGGCTACACCGCCGTTCAGCTGGGCTTCGGGCAGGTCGACCCGCGGAAGGTCAACAAGCCGCTCGGCGACTACCTGCGCAAGCACGACATCACCCCGCGCCGTTACTTCGCGGAGATCCGCACTGACGACGTGAGCGAGTACACCCTGGGCCAGGAGCTCTCGGCCGACACCTTCGAGGCCGGCCAGTACGTCGACGTGACGGGCAAGAGCAAGGGCAAGGGTTACGCGGGTGTCATGAAGCGGCACGGCTTCAAGGGCCTGGGCGCCTCGCACGGTACGCAGCGCAAGCACCGCTCGCCGGGTTCCATCGGTGGCTGCGCCACCCCGGGCCGCGTCTTCAAGGGCGTGCGCATGGCCGGCCGGATGGGCAACGCCCGCACGACCATCCAGAGCCTCAAGGTCCACGCCGTGGACGCCGAGAAGGGCCTCATCCTGATCAAGGGTGCGATCCCCGGCGCCAACGGCAGCCTGGTTCTGGTCCGCACCGCTGCCAAGAAGGGGGCTGCCAAGTGAGCACCATTGACGTCCTCGACGCGAGCGGCGACAAGGCCGGGACCGTCGATCTGCCGGAGGACATCTTCGGCACCAAGGTCAACATCCCGCTGATCCACCAGGTCGTCGTGGCCCAGCTCGCCGCTCGCCGGCAGGGCACCCACAAGGCCAAGACCCGCGGTGAGGTCAGTGGCGGCGGCAAGAAGCCGTACCGCCAGAAGGGTACGGGCCGCGCCCGCCAGGGTTCGACCCGCGCTCCGCAGTTCACCGGCGGCGGCACCGTCCACGGTCCGGTTCCGCGGGACTACTCGCAGAAGACTCCCAAGAAGATGAAGGCCGCCGCCCTGCGCGGGGCCCTGTCCGACAGGGCGACCGGGGGCCGCGTTCACGTGGTCAGCGGTCTGGTCGCGGGGGAGACCCCGAAGACCAAGGCGGCTCTCGAGTCGCTTCGCAAGATCACCGAGGCGCGTAGCGTCCTGGTCGTCGTCGACGAGGGTGACGAGCTCAGCTGGCTGAGCCTGCGCAACGCTCCCGAGGTCCACCTGCTGGACGCCGGGCAGCTCAACACCTACGACGTGCTCTGCCACGACGACGTCGTTTTCACTCAGGCGGCGTACGACCAGGTCGTCGCGCGTCTGAGCAAGAGCGGGAAGGAAGACGCCTGATGGAGAAGATCGCCGACCCGCGCGACATCATCATCAAGCCGGTTGTCTCCGAGAAGAGCTACGGCCTGATCGACGAGCACAACAAGTACACGTTCCTGGTGCGGAAGACGGCCAACAAGACGCAGGTCAAGATCGCTGTTGAGAAGATCTTCGGCGTCAAGGTGGCCAGCGTCAACACCATCAACCGCCAGGGCAAGCGTAAGCGGACCAGATTCGGCTACGGCCAGCGTCCGGCTACCAAGCGAGCGATCGTCAGCCTGGTCGAAGGCGACCGGATTGACATCTTCGGCCAGATCGGCTGACGCGCTCGCTCAGTAAGTACAGGGAGAAAGCCCCTCACCACCAGGTGAGGGGCGTTCGACCGGATTAACCGACGAAGGATGAACGAAAAAGATGGGCATCCGTAAACTCAAGCCGACGACCCCGGGTCGCCGCGGCGCCAGCGTCTCGGACTTTGCCGAGATCACGCGCAGCACGCCCGAGAAGTCGCTGCTTGCACCCCTGCACAGCAAGGGTGGCCGTAACGTCCACGGCCGTGTCACCACCCGTCACCAGGGCGGTGGCCACAAGCGCGCCTACCGGATCATCGATTTCCGGCGTCACGACAAGGACGGGATCCCGGCCAAGGTCGCTCACATCGAGTACGACCCGAACCGCACCTCCCGTATCGCGCTGCTGCACTACGCCGACGGGGAGAAGCGCTACATCCTCTGCCCGACCGGCCTCAAGCAGGGCGACAAGATCGAGAACGGCCCCACGGCCGACATCAAGCCGGGCAACTGCCTCCCGCTGCGCAACATCCCGACCGGTACCTTCATCCACGCGGTGGAGCTCCGTCCGGGCGGTGGCGCCAAGCTGGGCCGGTCCGCCGGCGCGCAGATTCAGCTCCTCGCCAAGGAGGGCCAGTACGCCACGCTGCGTATGCCCTCCGGTGAGATGCGCCAGGTCGACGTTCGCTGCCGGGCCTCCATCGGCCAGGTCGGCAACGCCGAGCAGGCGAACATCAACTGGGGTAAGGCCGGACGTATGCGGTGGAAGGGCAAGCGCCCCACCGTCCGCGGCGTCGCGATGAACCCGGTCGACCACCCGCACGGTGGTGGTGAGGGTAAGACCTCCGGCGGTCGTCACCCTGTCAACCCCAAGGGCAAGCCCGAGGGTCGTACTCGTGCGGCGAACAAGGCCAGCGACCGGCTGATCATCCGCCGTCGTACCAAGCGGAAGAAGCGGTAGGAGCAGCCAAAATGCCACGTAGCCTCAAGAAGGGTCCCTTCGTGGACGACCACCTTCAGAAGAAGGTGGATGCCCAGAACGAGAAGGGCACCAAGAACGTCATCAAGACGTGGTCGCGGCGCTCCATGATCGTGCCCGACATGCTCGGCCACACGATCGCCGTTCACGACGGCCGCAAGCACGTCCCGGTGTTCGTCACCGAGTCGATGATCGGCCACAAGCTGGGTGAGTTCGCGCCGACGCGGACCTTCCGCAGCCATGTCAAGGAAGACCGCCGCAGCCGGCGATAAGCGCCTCAGGAAGAGGACGTCGAGCCGGGAACGATCGGAAGCGATCGTCACAGAGTGAGACGGACTCGACCAAAACGAAGGGTAAGAGGAGTAAGCGATGGAAGCCAGGGCTCAGGCGCGGTTCGCGCGCCACACGCCCATGAAGGCCCGCCGTGTGGTGGACCTCATTCGCGGGCTGCCCGCTTCGGAGGCGCAGGCCGTGCTGCAGTTCGCTCCCCAGTCGGCGAGCGAGACCGTGTACAAGGTGCTGTCGAGCGCCATTGCCAACGCGGAGCACAACTTCAAGCTCGACCGTGACACGCTCTTCGTGAGCCGTGCCTGGGTCGACGAGGGCCCGACGCTGAAGCGGTTTCGTCCCCGTGCTCAGGGTCGTGCCTATCGGATCAACAAGCGGACCAGCCACATCACCGTGATCGTGGAGTCCCGCGAGCCGAAGGGGAGGACCCGCTAGTGGGTCAGAAGGTTAACCCGCACGGGTTCCGCCTCGGCATCACGACCGACTTCAAGAGCCGGTGGTATGCCGACAAGCTCTACAAGTCGTACGTTGCCGAGGATGTGGCGATCCGCCGCATGCTCAAGAAGGGCATGGAGCGGGCCGGCATCTCCAAGGTGGAGATCGAGCGGACCACCGACCGGGTTCAGGTCGACATTCACACCGCCCGTCCGGGCATCGTCATCGGCCGCCGCGGCGCCGAGGCGGACCGGATTCGCGGTGACCTCGAGAAGCTGACCAAGAAGCAGGTCCAGCTGAACATCCTTGAGGTCAAGAACCCTGAGATCGACGCTCAGCTCGTCGCCCAGGGTGTGGCCGAGCAGCTGTCCAGCCGTGTCTCGTTCCGCCGTGCCATGCGCAAGGCGATGCAGTCGGCGATGAAGAGCGGCGCCAAGGGCATCCGGGTGCAGTGCTCCGGTCGTCTCGGCGGCGCTGAGATGTCCCGTTCGGAGTTCTACCGCGAGGGCCGCGTGCCCCTGCACACCCTCCGCGCGGACATCGACTACGGCCTGTACGAGGCCCGTACCACCTTCGGCCGTATCGGCGTGAAGGTGTGGATCTACAAGGGTGAGGCTCCGACCAGCCGCGCCGAGCGCGAGGCGGCTGCCGCCGGTGCTCGTGCGGGCCAGCGTCGTGACCGCGACGACCGTCGTGGCCCCGGTGCCGGTGGCGGCGACCGTCCCCGTCGTGGTGCCGGTGGCGCCCGTCGTGGTGCCGGTGCCGGCCGTGGCGACCGCGCCCCCAGGAACGAGGCGGCCTCCCAGGCTGCCCCCGAGACCGGCCCGGCTGCGCAGCCGGGTGCTGAAGGGAGCTGACCATGCTGATCCCGCGCAGGGTCAAGCACCGTAAGCAGCACCGGCCCGACCGTCACGGCGCTGCCAAGGGCGGCACCAGGGTCGTGTTCGGCGAGTTCGGCATTCAGGCGATTGAGCACTCCTACGTGACCAACCGCCAGATCGAGTCGGCTCGTATCGCGATGACCCGTCACATCAAGCGTGGTGGAAAGGTCTGGATCAACATCTATCCGGACCGTCCGCTCACCAAGAAGCCCGCCGAGACCCGCATGGGTTCCGGTAAGGGTTCGCCGGAGTGGTGGATCGCCAACGTCAAGCCCGGTCGCATCATGTTCGAGCTGTCGGGTGTCGCCGAGCCGGTGGCTCGCGAAGCCCTGCGTCGTGCGATGCACAAGCTGCCGATGAAGTGCCGGTTCGTCAAGCGTGAAGTGGGTGAGGCGTGATGGCTAAGGGCCTGACCGCCGGTGAGCTGCGGGTGGAAGACCAGGACACTCTGGTCACGAAGCTGAAGGAAGCCAAGGAGGAGCTGTTCAACCTCCGCTTCCAGTCTGCGACCGGCCAGTTGGAGAGCCACGGGCGGCTGCGTGCCGTTCGCCGCGAAATCGCCCGTATCTACACGGTGATGCGCGAGCGGGAGCTCGGAATCGTCACGGTAGAGAAGGAGTCGATTGATGGCTGAGGCCACGGAAACCACGACCGAGACGCGGAACTACCGCAAGACCCGTGAGGGTCTGGTCGTCAGCGACAAGATGGACAAGACTGTCGTGGTCGCTGTCGAGGACCGCGTCAAGCACCCCCTGTACGGCAAGGTCATCCGCAGGACGACCAAGTACAAGGCGCACGACGAGGCCAACAGCTGCGGTGTCGGCGACCGAGTCCTCCTGATGGAGACCCGGCCGCTCTCCGCCAGCAAGCGTTGGCGGGTCATCGAGATCCTCGAGAAGGCCAAGTAAGTCAACGCGCCTCGTGGGGGGTGACACCGTCACCCCCCATGACGGCGTCCAAGGGGGCGAAGCGATCTTCGCCCCGCCTGCGTCGGCGGTCCGCCAGGGACTGTCGCCGGGGGAAAAAGACCCAGCAGGTTCCGCAAGGCTCACCCACGGGTGAGAACCAGCGAGACAAACAGGAGTACAAGTGATCCAGCAGGAGTCGCGGCTCAAGGTCGCCGACAACACCGGTGCGAAGGAAGTCCTTTGCATCCGTGTGCTCGGTGGCTCGGGCCGGCGCTACGCGGGAATCGGCGACATCATCGTCGCCACTGTCAAGGACGCCATTCCCGGCGGCACCGTGAAGAAGGGCGATGTGGTCAAGGCCGTCATCGTCCGCACTGTCAAGGAGCGCCGCCGGCCCGACGGCTCCTACATCCGCTTCGACGAGAACGCCGCCGTCATCATCAAGGACAGCGGTGACCCCCGGGGCACCCGCATCTTCGGTCCCGTTGGACGTGAGCTGCGTGACAAGAAGTTCATGCGGATCATCTCGCTCGCGCCGGAGGTGTTGTAATGCCGAAGCTGCATGTGAAGAAGGGTGACCTCGTACTGGTCATCGCCGGCAAGGACAAGGGTGCCAAGGGCCGCGTGATCGCCGCCCACCCGCGCGACGAGCGCGTGGTGGTCGAGGGCGTCAACATGGTCAAGAAGCACTCCAAGGAGACCAACCAGGGTCCGCGTGGCGCCAAGACCGGCGGCGTGCAGACCATGGAGGCTCCCATCCACGTGAGCAACGTCAAGAAGCTCAAGGATGACGACAAGCCCGCCAAGAAGGAGTCGGCCAAGGCTGCTTCCGAGGAGACGGGTGAGGACAACTGATGACCGCGAACACTGAAGAGCGGACCCTCCCGCGCCTCAAGCAGCGCTACCGCGAAGAGATCATCGCGAAGCTGAACGAGCAGTTCGGGTTCGAGAACATCATGCTGGTGCCCACCATCACCAAGATCAAGGTGAACATGGGCGTCGGCGAGGCCGCGCGTGACTCGAAGCTCATCGAAGGCGCCGTCCGCGACCTCACCGTGATCACCGGCCAGAAGCCGGCGGTCGTCCGCGCCCGCAAGTCCATCGCCCAGTTCAAGCTGCGCGAGGGCATGCCGATCGGCGCGCACGTCACGCTCCGCGGCGACCGCATGTGGGAGTTCCTCGACCGGCTGCTCTCGCTGGCGCTGCCCCGCATCCGTGACTTCCGCGGCCTGTCGCCCAAGCAGTTCGACGGCAACGGGAACTACACCTTCGGTCTCACCGAGCAGGTCATGTTCCACGAGATCGACCAGGACAAGGTCGACCGCCAGCGTGGTATGGACATCACGGTCGTGACCACCGCTAAGACCGACGACCAGGGCCGGGCGCTGCTGAAGCACCTCGGCTTCCCCTTCAAGGAGGCCTGATCATGGCGAAGACGTCGCTCAAGGTCAAGGCTGCTCGCAAGGCCAAGTTCGAGGTCCGGGCGTACACTCGGTGCTCGCGCTGTGGTCGTCCCCGCGCCGTCTACCGGAAGTTCGGCCTGTGCCGCATCTGCTTCCGTGAGATGGCGCACCGGGGCGAGCTGCCCGGCATCACCAAGTCGAGCTGGTAGCCGTCCGCGCGGTCCCATGACCATCACGGGCCCGCGCGGGGCACCGGCCACACATAGAAGTTCGTATTCACCGGGCGCTGACTACAAGCGCCCATGACCGCACCGAAGGTCCCCTGTGGAAACCGCGGTGAGGAAGGCCACCGGCCATGACGATGACCGACCCGATCGCAGACATGCTGACGCGTCTGCGAAACGCGAACTCGGCGTACCACGACAGCGTGGCGATGCCGTACTCGAAGATCAAGGCGCACATCGCCGAGATCCTCCAGCAGGAGGGTTACATCCAGTCCTGGGGCGTCGAAGACGCCAAGGTCGGAAAGAACCTCGTGGTGGAGCTGAAGTTCGGGCCGAGCCGTGAGCGGTCGCTCGCGGGCCTGCGACGGGTTTCCAAGCCCGGCCTGCGGGTTTATGCAAAGAAGGACAACCTGCCCCGAGTCCTGGGCGGACTGGGCGTCGCGATCATCTCGACGTCCGGCGGTCTCATGACGGACAAGCAGGCCGGCAAGCGTGGAGTGGGCGGGGAAGTCCTCGCCTTCGTTTGGTAGAGGGGAGAACGAACAGCATGTCAAGAATCGGACGGCTGCCCATCCCCGTACCGAACGGAGTGGACGTCGCCATCGACGGCCGGGACGTCACGGTCAAGGGCCCCAAGGGCACGCTTTCGCTTACGGTCGCGGAACCCATCGCGATCGCCAAGGGTGAGGACGGAAATCTCTCCGTCACCCGCCCCAACGACGAGAACAAGATCCGTGCGCTGCACGGCCTGTCCCGCACCCTGGTCGCCAACATGGTGACCGGTGTGACTCAGGGGTACTCGAAGTCCCTGGAGATCGTGGGCGTCGGTTACCGCGTGCAGGCCAAGAGCCCGACTCAGCTTGAGTTCGCTCTCGGCTTCAGCCACCCGGTGATCGTCAACGCTCCCGAGGGTGTCACCTTCCGCGTCGAGAAGCCGACGCTGTTCCACGTGGACGGCATCGACAAGCAGAAGGTCGGCGAGATCGCCGCGAACATCCGCAAGCTGCGCAAGCCCGACCCGTACAAGGGCAAGGGCGTGCGCTACCAGGGTGAAGTTATCCGCCGCAAGGTCGGAAAGGCTGGTAAGTAGGCATGGCTGGCAAGACTGCGTTCGGCAAGCACACGGCCGCCCGCGCCGTCTCGCGGGCCCGCCGCCACGGCCGAGTCCGCAAGAAGGTTGTCGGTACGGCCACGCGTCCGCGTCTGGTCGTCAACCGCTCCACGAGGCACCTCTTCGTGCAGATCGTCGACGACGCCCAGGGCCACACGCTGGTGAGCGCCTCCACCATGGACGCCTCCCTGCGCTCGGCCGAGGGCGCCAAGACCGACAAGGCCAAGCAGGTCGGCGAGCTTCTCGCTCAGCGGGCCAAGGCAGCCGGGATCACCGCGGTCGTGTTCGACCGGGGTGGCAACCGCTACGCGGGCCGCATCGCGGCTCTCGCGGACAGCGCCCGCGAAGGTGGACTGGAGTTCTGATGACTCCTTTCACCAGTGCGCAACCGATGGCCCGTCTTACGAATGAGAAGAGGAACCACTAATGGCTGGAGCTCCGCGTCGCGGTGGCGCCGCCGGTGGCGAGCGGCGTGACGGTCGTCGTGACGACCGCCGCGGTGGCAACGCTGACAAGGGCGTCTCGTACATCGAGCGCGTTGTGAAGATCAACCGAGTGGCCAAGGTCGTGAAGGGTGGTCGTCGCTTCAGCTTCACCGCCCTCGTCATCGTCGGTGACGGCAACGGCATGGTCGGTGTCGGCTACGGCAAGGCCAAGGAAGTGCCCGCGGCGATCGCCAAGGGTGTCGAAGAGGCCAAGAAGCACTTCTTCAAGGTGCCCCGTATCCAGGGCACCATCCCGCACATCGTGCAGGGCGAAGAGGCCGCCGGCGTCGTCTTCCTGCGTCCGGCGTCGCCCGGTACCGGTGTCATCGCCGGTGGCCCGGTGCGCGCCGTGCTGGAGTGCGCGGGCATCCACGACGTGCTGTCCAAGTCGCTCGGCTCGGACAACCCGATCAACATCGTGCACGCCACCGTGGCCGCTCTGAAGGGCCTCAGCCGCCCCGAGGAGATCGCGGCCCGCCGTGGCCTGCCGATCGAGGACGTCGCCCCCAAGGCGATGCTCAAGGCTCGCGCCGAGGGTCTCGCGGAGGCCGCGGCGGCGAAGGCGGTGAGCTAGCCCATGGCACGCCTGAAGATTACCCAGGTCCGCTCGAAGATCGGTGGCAAGCAGAAGCAGCGTGACTCGCTGCGCTCGCTCGGTCTTAAGCGAATCGGCGACGTCGTCGTCAAGGAGGACCGCCCGGAGATCCGCGGCATGGTCTCCGTGGTGACGCACCTCGTCACCGTGGAAGAGGTCGACTAGACATGGCAGAGAACACTCCGCTCCGCATCCACCACCTGCGTCCGGCCCCCGGCGCCAACAAGTCGAAGGTCCGCAAGGGCCGCGGCGAGGCGTCCAAGGGCAAGACCGCGGGTCGCGGAACCAAGGGCACGAGGGCCAGGAACACTGTCCCGCTCGGCTTCGAGGGTGGTCAGGTTCCGCTGCAGCGGCGCCTGCCCAAGTTCAAGGGCTTCTCCAACGCCCTGTTCAAGACGACCTACCAGGTCGTCAACCTTGACAGGCTCGGCGAGCTGTTCCCCGACGGTGGCGACGTCACCGTGGAGGCGCTGGTCGCCAAGGGCGCGGTTCGCAAGAACCAGCTCGTCAAGGTTCTGGGAACCGGTGACATCTCCGTGGCGTTGAACGTGGAGGCGCACGCCTTCTCCGCCAGTGCCAAGGAGAAGATCGCTGCCGCCGGAGGCTCCGTCTCCGAGCTGTAGGTGTCATCATCACGCGGCGCGGGGGCTCGTAATGGGCTCCCGCGCCCGTAGTGCGTTAGAGTTCGCTGGACAGTGGGCCTCGACTCATTTCCTTGGGCTCATTGACTGGATATGGCAAAGATGGAACACCCCCGCACCATCGCTGACCGACCTCGCCTTTCAGGCGCGCAGGAGGGACCGTGCTGACCGCATTTACCCGAGCGTTCCGTACGCCGGACCTGCGTAAGAAGCTGCTCTTCACTTTGGGCATCATTGCGCTGTTCCGACTTGGGTCGGTCCTGCCGACTCCGGGTGTGCATACCGAGAACATCAGCCGTTGTCTCACCCAGGCGCAGGCGGGGGACGCGGGCAACATCTACGGAATGGTGCAGCTGTTCAGCGGCGGCGCCCTCCTGAAACTTTCAGTGTTCGCCCTCGGCATCATGCCGTACATCACCGCGAGCATCATTCTTCAGCTGCTCGTCGTGGTCATTCCGCGCCTGGAGGCCCTCAAGAAGGAGGGGCAGGCCGGACAGACCAAGATCACGCAGTACACGCGTTACCTGACGGTCGGGCTTGCCATCCTGCAGTCGACCGCCTTCGTGGCCCTGGCCCGCGGCGGCCAGCTGTTCCCGCAGTGCCGCGAAGAGATCCTCCTCGACAAGGACAACGTCTTCGCCATCGTCACGATGGTGCTGACCATGACCGCCGGCACCGCCGTCGTCATGTGGCTGGGCGAGCTCGTCACCGACCGCGGCATCGGCAACGGCATGTCCATCCTGATCTTCACTCAGGTCATCGCCGTCTTCCCGTCCGAGCTGCTGAACATCGCCAGGCAGAAGGGCGGCTTCGTCTTCGCCGTGGTCATCGTCGTCGGTATCGCGATGATCGCCCTGGTCGTGATGGTCGAGCAGGCCCAGCGCCGGATCCCGGTGCAGTACGCCAAGCGCATGGTCGGCCGCCGGATGTACGGCGGGACGTCGACCTACATCCCGCTGAAGGTCAACCAGGCCGGCATCATCCCGGTCATCTTCGCCTCCTCGCTGCTCTACCTTCCGCAGCTGATCACGACGCTCTTCACGAACAGCCAGGAAGAGCCGAACAAGATCATCCAGTGGATCTCGCAGGAGTTCGGCGGCGGAGGGACCACCCCGACGTACATGATCACTTTCTTCCTGCTTATCGTGTTCTTCACGTACTTCTACGTGTCGATTACCTTCAACCCCGTTGAAGTCGCCGACAACATGAAGAAGTACGGTGGTTTCATCCCGGGCATCCGCCCGGGGCGCCCGACGGCTGAGTACTTGAACTATGTGCTCACGCGACTCACCGCTCCTGGCGCGCTGTATCTGGGCCTGATCTCCATGGTGCCGATCGTCGCGCTGGCGCTCGTCGGTGCGAGTCAGAACTTCCCGTTCGGAGGGACGAGCATTCTGATCATGGTTGGTGTCGGCCTTGACACCGTGAAGCAGATCGAAAGCCAGCTGCAGCAGCGCAACTATGAAGGCTTCCTGAAATAGTGCGCCTCGTCCTGGTCGGGCCCCCCGGAGCGGGTAAGGGGACACAGGCCCAGTTCATTGCGTCGAACCTGTCGATCCCGAAGATTTCGACAGGTGACATCTTCCGTGCCAACGTCTCGGGTGGTACGGAGCTCGGCAAGCTTGCCAAGGAATACATGGACCGCGGTGACCTCGTGCCTGACGAGGTCACCATCGCGATGGTCCGTGACCGCCTCGCTGAGAAAGACGCGCAGGACGGTTTCCTGCTCGACGGCTTCCCCAGGAACGTGCCCCAGGCCGAGATCCTGAAGAAGATCCTCGCCGAGTTCGGATCCGGTCTGGACATCGTTCTGGAGCTCGTGGTCGACGACGAGGAGGTCGTCCGCAGGCTCGCCGGGCGCCGCACCTGTAGCCAGTGCGGTCGTATCTGGCACGTCGACTTCGACGACAAGAAGGACGACATCTGCGACGCCTGTGACGGCCGGCTGTACCAGCGCGACGACGACAAGGAGGAGACCGTCAGGCACCGCCTGGAGGTCTATCAGGAGCAGACCGCCCCCCTGGTCTCCTTCTACGCGGACGAGGGCATCCTTGTCGGAGTCGACGCCACCGGTCCGGTGGAAGAGATCACTCAGCGCGCTATGGAGGCCCTGAGCCCCTTCGTCGGCTAGCGAAGCGATATCTACCTTGCACGCCACCCATGGCTTCTCATGGGTGGCGTGCTGCCATTTAGGGCAGAATCTGGGGAATTGGGCTCCCGGACCGCCCGTTGAACCACCCCAGGGGGTGCGCACGTGTTCAAGAAGAACAAGCACGGAATTCAGCTGAAGACGCCCGAACAACTGGAGAAGATGCGGGCGGCGGGCCTGGTGGTCGGTCGTACCCTGCAGTTGCTGCGGGAGAGCGTCCAGCCGGGCATGACGCCCCTGGACCTCGACGCGATCGCGGAGAAGGCCATCAGAGGCGAGGGGGCGATCCCCTCCTTCAAGGGTTACCAGGGCTTCCCGGCGACCATCTGCGCGTCGGTCAACCACGAGGTGGTCCATGGCATCCCGAGCGACCGCAGGGCGCTGCGGGAGGGCGACGTCATTTCGATCGACTGCGGTGCCATCCTGGACGGCTGGCACGGCGACTCGGCCATCACGGTCGGCATCGGTGAGGTGGACCCCAAGCTGACCGAGCTGATGCGGGTCACCGAGGAGGCCATGTGGCGGGGCATCGCCGCGCTCACGGTGGGTCGCCACCTGTCCGATATCGGTCACGAGGTGGAGAAGTACGTCCGCTCCCAGGGGCGCTACGGCATCCCGCAGGAGTACGGCGGGCACGGCATCGGCACCGAGATGCATATGGACCCGTGGGTGGCCAACCACGGCAAACCGGGCCGTGGCCCGCGTTTCGAACCGGGTATGTGCTTCGCCGTCGAGCCCATGGTCAACCTGGGGACGGACCGGACCAAGGTGCTGGCCGACGACTGGACCGTGGTCACGATCGACGGTAAGGCCTCGGCACACTTCGAACACAGCGTCGCCGTGACACATAATGGACCTTGGGTACTGACCGCCCTTGACGGGGGTAAAGAGCGGCTTGTCGACTTGTTGGGAGACGCGGGCTAGATCAGGCTCGCCGGTGAGCGGATGTGGTTGATATGGCGGCTGGTCCAGATATGCGAGCTTCCGATGGGGACCGCGACAAGGTCGCCTCGGTCCTGCGGGAGCACTACGCGCAGGGCCGCCTGACCACCGAGGAGTTCGACGAGCGCCTCGAACAGCTCTACAGCAGCAAGACGTACGGCGAGCTCGCCGTCCTCACCTCCGATCTTCCCGACGTCGACCTGCGCCGGCTTCCGGAGACCCCCTCCCGCGCCCCTGAGCGCACCAAGGGGGGCAAGCAGGACAAGGCACAGAACAAGGGTCTGGCGGCCGCCTGGGCCGCCTGGGCGACGGCCAGCGGCGTCAACTGGATGATCTGGCTCATCATCGGAGTGACCAGCGGCCTCGACTTCCCCTACCCGTGGCCGCTCTGGGTCATGGGCCCGTGGGGTGTGGTGTTGCTGGTGACGACCGTCCTCACCGGGCTGGGCGGGGACAAGAAGTCCACCTGAGTGGTGGGGAGGGGGTGGATTCCAGTGCCGGGTCATCGGGGCCTGCCCATGGCGCGAGCCGCCGCGGGACGTCGGGCGGATCCCCTCGGACGGCCTCGATAGGGGCGGTCGTCCGAGGGGATCCGGTCTGACCGGGCCGTAGGAGTGCTGGCCTGACCAGGCTGGACATGCCACAATGAGGCCACGAGCATTCGCGCGTCGAACCGTGCCGTCCATCCCTGTAGGGATCTGCGGTATCCTGTGTAGCGGTTGTGTCAAGGTGCCGGCCGTGTGTTTCGCATTTCCTCGCCCGGTGCCGTACACTCCTTCTTCGGTTCACTATGACCATTGCGCGTCGGCGGTGTCGCAACCGCCGCTCTCATCGAAGCGCTGGGTCGCGGCTGCTTAGTGTTCCGAAGCCTCAGACGACCGATCAGTGAAACGCGAGGGACATGGCCAAGAAAGACGGCGCCATCGAGATCGAGGGCACTGTGGTTGAGTCGCTCCCGAACGCGATGTTCAGGGTGCAACTCGATAACGGCCATAAGGTCCTGGCCCACATCAGCGGGCGGATGCGGATGCACTACATCCGGATCCTTCCTGACGACAGGGTTGTCGTCGAACTGAGCCCCTACGACCTCAGTCGTGGGCGGATCGTCTACCGATACAAGTAAGCGTCTGAGGGACGAATAGGACTATGAAGGTCAAGCCGAGCGTCAAGAAGATCTGTGACAAGTGCAAGGTGATTCGCCGGCACGGTCGCGTCATGGTGATCTGCGACAACCTGCGCCACAAGCAGCGCCAGGGCTAGTCGTTCCAACAGGCCCCACGAGAGTCCGTTCCCAAGAGGCGGGCTCGACCCATGTGGGGCTTCCAAGGTAATCGCGTTTCACACCTGCGCAGGCGGCTCGCGCCGTACCCCGCAGGAGACCCCCGGTCGGAGGCCGGGGCCCTCACCCCGGGCATGGGGAGGGGAAGTGAGGCGTAGGACCTCCGCCACAACGAAGGAGAATGCCCGACCATGGCTCGCCTGGTTGGCGTCGACCTCCCCCGCGACAAGCGGCTGGAGATCGCTCTCACCTACATTTTCGGGATCGGCCGCACGCGCGCGCTCGAGACCCTCAAGGCCACCGGTGTGAACGGCGACCTCCGCGTTCACCAGCTCACGGACGAGGAACTCGTCCCGCTGCGCGACTACATCGAGGCGAACTACAAGATCGAGGGTGACCTCCGTCGCGAAGTTCAGGCCGACATCCGTCGCAAGATCGAGATTCAGTGCTACCAGGGCATCCGGCACCGCCGTGGCCTTCCTGTGCACGGTCAGCGCACGCAGACCAACGCACGCACCCGTAAGGGCAAGAAGAAGACCGTGGCCGGTAAGAAGAAGCCCGGTAAGAAGTAGTCCGCGTAGCCGCAGGACCGAAGACCTCAGGAGTGAAGGCAAAGAATGCCTCCTAAGAGCCGCCAGGGTGCACCGAAGAAGGTGCGCCGCAAGGAAAAGAAGAACGTCGCTCACGGGCACGCCCACATCAAGAGCACGTTCAACAACACGATCGTTTCGATCACCGACCCGAGTGGGAACGTGATCTCCTGGGCCAGCGCCGGCCACGTCGGGTTCAAGGGCTCTCGCAAGTCCACCCCGTTCGCCGCGCAGATGGCCGCGGAGAACGCCGCCCGCCGCGCCATGGAGCACGGCATGCGCAAGGTCGACGTCTTCGTCAAGGGCCCCGGCTCCGGTCGTGAGACCGCGATCCGCTCGCTGCAGGCGACGGGTCTTGAGGTCGGGTCCATCCAGGACGTCACCCCCGTGCCGCACAACGGCTGCCGTCCGCCCAAGCGCCGTCGCGTCTGAGCCCAGGAGAAGATAGAAAATGGCTCGTTACACGGGTGCGGACTGCAAGCTCTGCCGCAGGGAGAAGACCAAGCTCTTCCTCAAGGGCAAGAAGTGCGAGTCCGCGAAGTGCCCCATCGAGATCCGTCCTTACCCGCCGGGTGAGCACGGCCGCGGCCGTCCCAAGGAGTCTGAGTACCAGCTCCAGCTCCGCGAGAAGCAGAAGACCCGCCGCATCTACGGCGTCCTCGAGAAGCAGTTCCACAACTACTACGAGGAAGCCAACCGCAAGACCGGCAAGACCGGCGAGAACCTCCTCCAGATCCTGGAGAGCCGTCTCGACAACGTGGTCTACCGCGCCGGTTTCGCCGAGTCGCGCGACGCCGCCCGCCAGCAGGTCCGTCACGGCCACATCCTGGTGAACGGCAAGAAGGTCGACATCCCGTCGTACCGGGTGCGCGAGCACGACATCGTCGAGGTCCGCGAGAAGTCGCGCAACCTCCTGCCCTACGAGGTGGCCCGCGCCACCGCCGGTGACAAGACGTACCCGGCGTGGCTCGGCGTCGTCCCGGACGCGCTGCGCGTCCTGGTCCACCAGCTCCCGGTCCGTCAGCAGATTGACACCCAGGTCCAGGAGCAGCTGATCGTCGAGCTCTACTCCAAGTAGCGGCTCCTCAGGTGCCGTGTGGCGATTCGCCGCACGGCACCTATGCTGTTGTTCGAGCGGCGTCAAATAGCGGGCGCCGCCATGCAAGGGAGATTCAACATGCTGATCGCTCAGCGTCCCTCCCTCCTCGAGGAGTCAATCGAGGAGACCCGGTCCAAGTTCATCATCGAGCCGCTGGAGCCGGGCTTCGGCTACACCATCGGCAACTCGCTGCGGCGCACGCTGCTGTCGTCCATCCCGGGCGCGGCGGTGACCAGCATCCGCATCGAGGGCGTGCTGCACGAGTTCACCACCGTGCCGGGTGTGAAGGAGGATGTCACCGACATCATCCTGAACCTCAAGGACCTGGTCGTCTCCTCCGAGCACGACGAGCCGGTGGTGATGTACCTGCGCAAGCAGGGCCCCGGTGACGTCACCGCCGCCGACATCGCGCCCCCGGCCGGTGTCGAGGTGCACAACCCCGAGCTGCGCATCGCCACCCTGAACGGCAAGGCGAAGCTGGAGATGGAGCTGACCGTCGAGCGCGGTCGCGGTTACGTCTCCGCCGCGCAGAACAAGCAGCCGGGCCAGGAGATCGGTCGCATCCCGATCGACTCCATCTACTCCCCAGTGCTCAAGGTCACCTACAAGGTCGAGGCGACCCGTGTCGAGCAGCGCACCGACTTCGACCGTCTGATCCTGGACGTCGAGACCAAGCCGTGCATGAAGCCCCGCGACGCGGTGGCCTCCGCGGGCAAGACCCTCGTCGAGCTGTTCGGCCTCGCCCGCGAGCTGAACGTCGAGGCCGAGGGCATCGACATCGGCCCGTCGCCGACGGACGCGGCCCTGGCCGCCGACCTGGCGCTGCCGATCGAGGAGCTGAACCTCACGGTCCGCTCCTACAACTGCCTCAAGCGCGAGGGCATCCACACCGTGGGTGAGCTCGTGGCGCGCAGCGAGCAGGACCTCCTCGACATAAGGAATTTCGGTGCGAAGTCCATCGAAGAGGTCAAGCAGAAGCTGCACGAGATGACGCTCGCGCTCAAGGACTCCCCGCCCGGGTTCGACCCGAGCGCGGTGGCCGGTGGCGGCTACGACGACGACGACAGCGCCTACGTCGAGACCGAGCAGTACTGATTTTTCTGTAACGGGGATCGTGAGCGACTCCCCGGCCCGACCCCGGTACCTCGTACGGCCGGGGCGGGTTTACTCCCAAGGAGAACGTTATGCCTAGGCCCACCAAGGGTGCCCGTCTCGGCGGCAGCCCGGCCCACGAGCGGCTGATCCTGGCGAACCTCGCCACCCAGCTGTTCCAGCACGGCCGGATCAAGACCACCGAGGCCAAGGCGAAGCGTCTGCGCCCGCTGGCGGAGAAGCTGATCACCAAGGCGAAGAAGGGCGACATGCACAACCGTCGCCAGGTGCTGACGGTCGTCAGGGACAAGGGTGTCGTCCACCACCTCTTCACCGAGATCGCCTCGACCTTCGCCGAGCGTCCCGGTGGCTACACCCGGATCACCAAGGTCGGCCTCCGTAAGGGTGACGCCGCCCCCATGGCCGTGATCGAGCTGGTGTCCGAGCCGCTGAACACGGTCCGCGTCGGCCAGACCCAGGCCGCCAAGGCCGCCCCGGCCGCCAAGGTCGAGGAGGCCAAGGCGGAGGAGGCCAAGGTCGAGGAGGCCAAGGTCGAGAGCGCCGAGGAGACCGCCGAGGCGACCGAGGCTCCCGCCGAGGAGACCGAGGCCAAGAAGGACAACGCCTGATCTTTCAGGCCCAGTGAACGGGCCCGGCACTCCCTCCACCGGGATGCCGGGCCCTTTCCGTTCTCCGAGAGTCTTTCGAGAGGAACATCGTGGTGCGGCTGAGGCTGGATCTCGCCTATGACGGGACCGATTTCTCCGGCTGGGCCAAGCAGCCGGGACGGCGTACGGTCCAGGGGGAGATCGAGGAGGCGCTCGGCAGGATCCTCCGGCTTCCCGAGCCTCCGGCGCTGACCGTGGCGGGGCGGACCGACGCGGGCGTGCACGCCCGCGGCCAGGTGGCCCATGTCGACCTGGACGCCGGCGCGCTCGGCGCGCTGGACAGCCGCAACCGCCGCGGGGTGCCCGCGCGGGAGCCCGGATCGGTGGAGGAGCTCGACGAGAGGCTTTCTGCCACGCGCAGGAGGCTCGCCGGAGTCCTCCCCCCAGATGTACGTGTGCATCGCGTCACGGTGGCTCCTGAAGGCTTTGACGCGAGATTCTCGGCACTGTCAAGGCGGTACGCCTACCGGATCTCCGACGCCCCCGGCGGGGTCGACCCGCTCCGCCGCCGCGAGATCGTCTGGTACAACCGGCCCCTGGACGTGGACAGGCTCAACGCGGCCGCCGCCGGTCTCCTCGGTGAGCACGACTTCGCCGCGTTCTGCAAGAGGCGTGAGGGTGCGACCACGATCCGCGAGCTGCAGCGGCTCGACTGGGTCCGCGAGGACGGGCTCATCGTGGCGACGGTCGTGGCCGACGCCTTCTGCCACTCCATGGTCCGGGCGCTCGTCGGGTCGCTGCTGCCCGTCGGTGAGGGCAGGCTCACGGTCGAGTGGCCGCAAGGGGTGCTGTCGCGGGCCGTACGGGACTCGGGGGTGCACGTCGCGCCCGCGCACGGGCTCTGCCTTGAGGAGGTGCGCTACCCCGGCGCCGAGGAGCTCGCCAGGCGGGCCGCGGAGACTCGCCGGGTGCGGACGCTCAGTTCGTGACGCGGCGTTCCACGACCTTCGCGGTCTGGTCGCGGAAGGCACCGCTGATCCTGCCCAGGGCCTTCTCCTTGGCCGTCGGTGTGTGGCCGTCACTGTAGGTGGCGTAGCTGAACACGATGTAGCGGCCCCACACCATCCCGGCCGCGTAGCCGCCCGCGATGTGCACCCGCTCACCGCCCGTGCCGGCGGCCGAGGGCAGGCCGCGGAACCAGAGGTTGCGCTCCAGGTTCTTGGCCCGGTCGGCGGCGACCGCGGACTCGCGGGTGGGAAGCACGGCGATCCCGGTGGTCACGGCGTACCTGTGCTTGCTGTCCACGTACGTGGCCCGCAGCACCCGGCGGCATTCCTGGCTGCGCAGGGTGCCGGCGAACCTGCCGGTCGCGGCCTTCTGGCACTGCTCGGTGAGGTTGGTCTTGACCCGGGTGAACGTCGTCCCCGCCACGGACACCTTCTTGACGAAGGCGTCGGCCACGGTCATCTTGCCCGGGTCGGTCTTCTCGGAGTTGAGCATCGTGGTGTTGATCGGCTCGGGCTCACTGGTGATGTCCAGCTTGTCGGTGGGGTCGATCTTTCCCGGACCGAGGATCGGATCCGCCGCGTTCGCCGCCTGCTTGGCGTTGAACGACTGGTAGGCGAAGAAGGCCCCGACTCCGATGCCGACCACCACGACCGCGACCACGGCCGCGAGCAGCGTCGTGCCGGCCTTGCCGCGGGTAGGCGGTGGGGGAGTGGGTGGCGGCTCGGGGGTGAACGCGGAGAGCGGGGTGAACGGCCCGCGCGTCGCCGCCGGGTCGCTCGGGGGTGCCGGCGGTTCGCTCGCGGATGAGGACGTCACCGGCGGGGGAGGGAAGGCGGGGAGCGGGAACGGCGAGGCGACCGCCGGGACGCCGCTGGGCGGGGTCACCTGCTCCGCGTGGGTGAAGAGCGGTGCGGGCGGGCCGGAGGCGGCCGGAGGTGTCCGGACGGGAACGGTCTGCTCGGTGGCCGGCAGGGGTGCCTGCGAGATCGGCTCCGGCTCGGTCGCCACGGGTTGCGCGACGGGTGCGGACACGGGGGGCCGAGCCACCGGCACGGATCGGTCACTGTCTTGACGGCTGTCTTGACGGATGTCCTGGCGGACGTCCTGGGAGTCGTCCTGGGGACCGGCGAGGGAGGGGGCGGGAGCCTGGGGTGGCGGGTCCTGGTGGGCGAGGGGGGCCTGCCGGGGTGAGGCGGCGTGGCCGCCGGCCGTCTTCTCGCCCCCGCCGCGCTCCTCCTGGAAGACCGCGTCCGGCGGCCAGACGGCGACGTCGCCGGGTTCTCCCGGGCGGGCGACGGTCTCCTCCTGGTCTGTCCACACCGGCTCGCCGGTCGCGGCGGGCCAGGGAGCCTGCTGCCCGGACGAGGGCCAGACCTGCATGCCCGCGGCGGCGGCGGTGAAGGCCGGAGGCGGCTGCCAGGGCGGTGCTCCCGGCACGATGGGCGCGGTGGACAGCGGCGGGCCGTCCTCCGGCTGGGCGTACCAGTCGTAGGGAGCCCCGTCGTCGCCGGGGACCGTCCAGGGCTGGGCCGCGCCCGGATCCGTCTCCGGCCACGCGGAAGGACCGCCGGACTGCTCATCACCTGCGAGATCGGTCCGCGGCACGTGGGGCGAGGGCTGGCCGAAACTCGGCGGCGGCGTCGCCGGTGTCGCCGAACCCTCGGCTTCATGTCGGTGCTCGGACCCGGATTCCTGGCCACGCATACGCGGCAGCCTAGCGACAGCTGGAGATCGTCATGCGGGTATGGCTGTATCGTCTGCCGGATTCATGCCTGAAAGCGACAGTATGGCCCCGTGCTCAGGGTCGCTTGCCGGTCAACGAACGCGATTCCAGCGCGGGGGTGACGGTCGCGTCCGCCGCTCCGAAGGCCGACTGGTTCAGTTGCTTGACCTCGTTCTTCTTCGGCAGGTGCCCGTCTTTGTACTGGAACCAGACCATTACCACGTAGTGCCCATGGCGCCACTCGCCAACGAAAGCCTCGCCGGTTCCGAGAAGTTTGGTGACCTTATCCTTACCTGGAAGCGGTTTGATGTACTCTTCCCGCTCCTTGCCCGAACTGGCCGAGACGACCTTGGTCGCCCCCGCGGACGTCTTGAGGTTGGCGACTCCCACGGTTCCGATGATCTTCCCCGAGGCGTCGCGGAAGCTGGCACGCAGGAGCTGGGTGCACTTGGCGGCGGTAAGGGCCTTCTTCAGCTTGTCCCCCACCACGGCCTCGCCGCACTTCCGGTCCGTCCTGCGCGTGGTCATCAGGTAGTTCTGCTTGCCGATCCGTACCTTCCGGTGTTTGAACACCTCGTTCAGGGTGAGGGCGTACGGGTCGGTGGCGCGGGAGGAGGCGAGGCCGAACTTGCCGTTCGCGATGTTGGCGGGCGGCACGAGGGGGGCCTGGGCCGAGGGGGTCGCCGCCCCGGGCACCGGGGCGGGGTCGGAGTTGGCCAGCACGGCCAGGCCGACGCCCCCGGCGATCAGCGCGGCGAGCGCGCCGAGCGCGATGAAGATCGGGCGGCGCGAGCGGGGGCCCTCGTCGTACGGGCTCCACATCTCCTGCCGTGGTCGCTCCTGCGGCGGGGGAGGCTGGACAGGCGGCGTTTGCGGCGCCCGCGGGGGCTCGGGGGCACGGTTGTGCGGCGAGGCGTCGAACCAGTGCTGGCCCTGTGCGGGCGGCGACGCGTCAGGCCGGTTGTAAGGCTGGCGGCGCGGCGGCTCCACGGGAAAACCCATGCGCCGAGCGTAGCCCGGGATCAGGGCCGGTTGGCTCAGGAGTATCCGAAGTCCTGGGTCCACCACGGCCCGTCGGGCCCCTGGACGGCTCCGACGCCGGTGGCGGTGAGCTCGCAGTTGAGGATGTTGCGCCGGTGGCCGCTGGTCTCCATCCAGTTCCGCACCGCCTCGTCGGGAGAGGTGTAGCCGCGCCCGATGTTCTCCGCGCCGCCGTCACGGTAGCCGGTGGCGTCCATCCGCTCCCAGGGCGACGTGCCGTCGGGAGAGGTGTGGGAGAGGCTGCCGGCGGACGCCATCCCGGCCGAGTGCCTCCTGGCGGACAAGATCAGCCTCCGGTCGATGCGGAGCGGCCCGCACCCGGCCTGCCTGCGCTCGATGTTGACGAGCCTGACGACCTCGCGCTCCATCGCGCCGAGGGCGGGGGTGGTGGCGTCGTCGTCACCGTTGCCGTTGAGCAGGTAGCGAGAGGGGCCGTCGTCGCCGGATCCGCCGAGCTTCGTGTCGGCGTCGTGGGTGGGGCGCGGGCGCCGGTCCGCCGGGACGGCCGGGAGGGCGGAGGGGCGGGCGACCCGGGCGAGCGGAGCCCGCTCCACCTGCCCGGCCAGGGCGCCGTTGCTGGGCGTGGGTCTGGTCGACCCGGGGTTGTTCAGATAGATCTGGTCGGCGGCCTCCTCGTCGCGGCTGCCCCGGCCGATGATGAAGCCGACCAGCAGAACCGTCATCAGGCACACGAACACCCCCATACGACGCAGGCGCGCTCGCTGGGTATGCCCGGGGTGAGGAAGCTGCCACATACCGCTATCAAAGATAGAGATGTTTGCGGTGAGGAAAAAGAGAATGATGAGAACGTGTTGGAACCGTCACGGATCCACGTTCCTCGCCGGGCTCCGGTGGCGGGATTCCCGGGAACCGCGGTCTCATGGCTGGTCGCCCGCCCGTGTGTGGCGGTTCCCGGGCACTGCCGGGTCCCGGGTAGAATGCCAGGGGCACCGCCGGAGAGTCATGTCTTTTTGACTCGTGCTCATCCGCGCCGGTACTCTGCTAGTTCGTTGTGTGCGAATTGGTCTCCTCTGCAGACCGATACGCGGCGCGTCCGGCGTCATCTCCTCTGTTCTGGAGACGGAAGGTCCGGGCTGTCGTGTGCCCGCACCTACCGACCCATGTTGCTGTCATCTCCGACAGCGCCGAAGACGCGACCAAAGAAGGCATACGACCGTGCGCACGTACACACCCAAGCCTGCCGAAGTCGAGCGTCAGTGGCACATCATCGACGCCACCGACATCGTGCTTGGCCGGCTGGCCAGCCACGTCGCGATCCTGCTTCGCGGTAAGCACAAGCCGACCTTCGCCAACCACGTCGACACCGGTGACTTCGTCATCATCATCAACGCCGACAAGATCGCGCTGACCGGCAACAAGCTTGAGCAGAAGAAGGCTTACCGCCACTCGGGCTACCCGGGCGGTCTGCGTTCCATGACCTACGGCGAGCTCATGGACAAGCGTCCTGACCGCGCCGTCGAGAAGGCCGTGAAGGGCATGCTGCCCAAGAACGCTCTCGGCCGGAAGATGATCAAGAAGCTCAAGGTCTACTCCGGTTCCGAGCACCCGCACCAGGCGCAGCAGCCGGTGCCCTTCGAGCTCACCCAGATCGCCCAGTAGTCGCTAGCTGCTTGTCGCCAGCAGCGTTGGCCGACGGCCGACGCCGAGTAGGAAAGTTAGAGGAGAACCGTGGCTGAGCCCACCGGTGTCGAGACGCCCATCGAGGGCGATCAGGAAGCGTACTCCGCGGAGGAGTTCCCCTCCGAGTACACCTCCGAGTCCACTGTCAGCGGCGACGTCGCCGTCCGCAAGCCCATCACCACCGGCAACTCGTACGGCACTGGGCGCCGCAAGGAGTCCATCGCCCGCGTGCGCATCGTGCCGGGCACCGGCAAGTGGACGATCAACGGTCGTACGCTTGAGAACTATTTCCCGAACAAGGTCCACCAGCAGATCGTCAACGAGCCCTTCGTGGTTCTTGGCGCCGAGGACCAGTTCGACGTCATCGCCCGCATCAACGGTGGTGGCGTCACCGGCCAGGCCGGCGCCCTGCGCATGGGTCTCTCCCGCGCGCTGACCGCCCTGGACGTCGAGGTCAACCGCCCGCCGCTGAAGAAGGCAGGCTTCCTGACCCGTGACGCCCGCGCCACCGAGCGCAAGAAGTACGGTCTCAAGAAGGCCCGTAAGGCTCCGCAGTACAGCAAGCGTTAAGTTGGGGCGCCTTTTCGGCACCGACGGGGTACGTGGGGTCGCGGGACGCGACCTCACGGCCGAGCTCGCCATGGACCTGTCCGTGGCCGCGGCTCATGTCCTCGGCGATGCCGGGGCGTTCAGCGCCAGCGTCGGGCGGCGAGGCCGCCCCGTCGCCGTCGTGGGCCGGGACCCCCGGGCTTCAGGAGAATTCCTGGAGGCCGCGGTGGTCGCCGGCCTTGCGTCGTCTGGCGTGGACGTTCTCCGGCTCGGCGTGCTGCCCACCCCGGCGGTCGCTTACCTGACCACGGCTCTCAGAGCCGACATGGGCGTGATGATCTCCGCCTCCCACAACCCCGCCCCGGACAACGGGATCAAGTTCCTCGCCCGCGGCGGCTACAAGCTGCCGGACGCGGTGGAGAACGAGATCGAGCAGCGGGTCGGCGAGAAGTGGGAGCGCCCTGTCGGTGCCTCGGTCGGCCGCGTGCGCGAGGCGTACGGCGAGGCCGACCGTTACGTGTCCCACGTGCTGTCCACGGTGGACTGCCGCCTCGACGGCCTCAACGTGGTCCTCGACTGCGCCCACGGCGCCGCCCACATGGTGGCTCCCGAGGCGCTGCTGCGGGCCGGGGCCACGGTGGAGACGATCGGGGCGCGCCCCGACGGCCTCAACATCAACGCCGGGGTCGGCTCCACCCACCTGGACAAGCTCCAGCAGATCGTCGTCTCCCGCAACGCCGATGTCGGTATCGCCTACGACGGCGACGCGGACCGCTGCCTGGCCGTCTCGCACACCGGCGAGGTCGTCGACGGCGACCAGATCATGGCGGTGCTGGCCATGGCCATGCACGCCGAGGGGAAGCTGGTCGGCGACACCGTGGTGGCCACGGTCATGTCCAACCTGGGTTTCAAGCTCGCGCTCAAGAGCGCGGGGATCGACGTGGTGGAGACCGCCGTGGGCGACCGCTACGTCCTGGAGGCCATGAGGGCGGGCGGCTACAACCTGGGCGGCGAGCAGTCCGGCCACGTCCTCATGCTCGACCACGCCACCACCGGGGACGGCCTGCTGACCTCGCTGCACCTGCTGGCGGTCGTGGCGCGGGCGAAGAAGTCGCTGGCGGAGCTGGCCTCGGTGATGACCCGCCTGCCGCAGGTCCTGGTCAACGTCAAGGACGTCGACCGGGCCAAGGCCTCGGCTCCGGAGCTGGAGGCCGCGGTCGCCGCCGCCGAGTCGGAGCTGGGGGAGACCGGCCGGGTGCTGATCCGGCCGAGCGGCACCGAGCCGATGATCCGCGTCATGGTCGAGGCCGCCTCGGCGGAGCAGGCCGAGCAACTGGCCGGTCGGCTGGCCGAGGTCGTCCGTACGGCCTGCGTCTGAGGGGCCGGTGACCGTCCGGGAGCGACCGCTCTCGGCAGGAATATCGAAAGCACGGCCCGCACTCCGGTGCGGGCCGTGCTTTTTGTCATTCTCTGACTGTTTCGTCAAGTAATGCATGGTTCTGCCCGTCGCCACGCCGGACTTCCCGCTGATTGACACTCTCGGTAGTCGATCAGACACTTTCAGTGGTTGCGGCGAGATTTCCGCCCGGAAACACCACTCATCGAGCCGGTGGCCTGGGCCTGGCCGCCGCACTTCGTGCTGCTCGCGCAGCGCCCGTACGGCGGCAGGCCGCCGGTATCACGACCGACCGGAGGGTGGCGTGCCGCTGTTCACCATTGCCCGGGCCGCCGGCCCGCTGTCGCGGCCCGAGCGGGGGCTCGCCAGGTTTCTCACCCTGGCCCTGTTCGGCACGTCCGTGGTACTGACCCCGGTGACGGCCGCGTCGGCGGCCGGCACCGTCGTGTTCAACCAGCCCTTCCACAACAACACGGCCAACGGCACCGGTGCCCTGGTGCTGCCCTCGCTGCCGAGTGGTTCGTCCGGGTCGAACTACGCCTGCCTGACCGCCTCCGGCAACACCGGCACCGGCGTCCTGCAGAGCTGCAGCGGGAACACGGACAGTCAGGGCTCGGGCAAGCTGCGCCTGACGAACGCGACGACGAGCAAGGAGGGCGGCCTCTTCGGCGCGGTCAGCGTGCCCGCCTCGCAGGGGCTCGACGTGACGTTCAACACCTACCAGTACGGCGGGACCGGGGCCGACGGCATCGCCTTCGTGCTGGCGGCGGTCGATCCGGCGAACCCGAAGTCGCCGGCCAACATCGGTCAGTCGGGCGGCGCCCTCGGTTACTCCGGGACCAGCTCCGTGGTCGGCATGGCGTACGGGTATCTCGGTATCGGTCTCGACGTGTACGGAAACTTCAGCAGCAGCACCTACCAGGGAAGCGGCTGCACGAACCTGTCGGGCACGGGTGTCCGGGTACCCGGCCAGGTCGTCATCCGCGGGCCGGGCAACGGCACCGTCGGATACTGCGCGCTCAACACCACGGCCGCCTCGACGAGCGCCACCCCGCTGGCGCTGCGGGCGACCAGCCGTACCGCCGTTCCTGTTCAGATCGGTATCAACCCCACCGCGGTGTCGCTGACCACCGCCGTCGGACTGGTGGTCCCGCCCGGCAGTTACGTGGTGGTGGTCACCCTGGTGGGCGGTACGAACAAGACCCTGACCGGTAGCCTTCCGACGGTTCCCACCGGCCTGTACCCGGCGAGCTGGCTGAACGCCAACGGGACTCCCCGGCAACTGGCCTTCGGCTGGGTGGCCTCCACCGGAAGCGTGACCGACTTTCACGAGGTCGACGCGGCCACGGTGACCACGACCAGCTCGGTCCCCCAGCTGACCGTCGCACAGACCGGTTACAGCGCCACGACGCCGGCGCCCGGCGCCCCCGTGACCTACAGCGTCGTCTCCGGCGTCGGCACGGACAGCATCGCGGAGTCCTCGCCGATCTCGATGACCCAGACCATGCCGGCCGGGGTGGTGCCCACCGGCGCCTACGGAACGGGATGGGTCTGCGCGGCGCCGGTCGGGCAGTCCGTCACGTGCACCAACAGCAACGTCCCGTTCGCGGCCGGAGTGACGTTACCGCCGATCACGGTGACGGGCGTGGTCACCGGGACCAGTGTCACCCAGACCCTGATCCAGACCGCGACCGTGGTCACCTCCTCGTCGATCGACGCCAACCCCGCCTACTCGACGACGACGACCCAGGGAACGCTGCCGTCGGCGCCCAGCGGCATCAGCCTGAGTTCGACGACGGGGTCGATCTCCGGTGGCTCCTCGAACATCGTGAGCGGGACGAACATCTCCAACGCGACGGCCATCATGATCGGTACCGCCGCCGAGCAGGCGGTCGGCACCGCCGTCGTCCTGCTGCCCTGCGCCTCGGGGGCCACCACCGGGTGTTTCACCGCCAATGCCAACGGCACGTTGACCATCCCCGCCATGCCGGCCCGAGCCGCCAGCGCGTCGGTGTCGGTCACCGTGGTCACCCTGGGACTCGCCGCGTCCGCCACCTACGTCTACGCCGCCTCCCCGGCCGCGCCCGCCGCCCCCGCCGCCACGGCGGGGGTGAGCAGCGCCACGGTGACCTGGACGGCGCCGAACAACAACGGCAGCGCCATCACCGGTTACCTGGTGACCCCGTACAAGAATGGGGTGGCCCAGACCCCGGTGGCCTATGACGCCTCGGCCACCACCCGGACGCTGAGCGGGCTGACCACCGGTGTGCCGTACACCTTCACGGTGACCGCCACGAACGCCTTCGGCACCGGGTCGGCCAGTCCGGTGTCCAACGCGGTCACCCCGTACGCCGTTCCCGGTAAGCCGACCATCGCCTCGGCCACCGCCGGAACCTCCTCGGCGAACCTCACCTGGACGGCACCGGCGACCAACGGCAGCGACATCACCGGCTACATCGTCACGCCCTACATCGGTGGCGTCGCGCAGTCGCCCCAGACGTTCAACAGCAATGCGACCACCCAGGTCGTCACCGGTCTGACACCGGGGACCTCGTACCGGTTCACCGTAGCCGCCGTGAACGCGGCGGGCTCCGGCGCGCCATCCGACCTGTCGGCCACCGTCGTCCCCAACGCCGCGCCCGCCTTCACCTTCGCCGCGCCACCGGCCGGTGAGGTGAACGTCGCCTACAGCGTGCCGCTGACGGTCACCGGTGGTACGACCCCGTACGTGTGGTCGGTCAGCGCGGGCAGCCTGCCGCCGGGCCTGACCCTGAACGCCTCCACCGGCGTGCTGTCCGGAACCCCCACTCTGGGAGGTGGCTACTCCTTCACCGCTCAGGTGACGGACGCCAGCAACGTGACCGCCACCCGGGCGGTCACCCTGGTCATCGCGGCGGCACCCGTTCTGACGTTCCCGGCGCCGCCCAACGGCGAGGTGAGCATCCCCTACAGCATCCCGCTGACCGTCACCGGGGGTACCGCGCCGTACGTCTGGTCGATCACGGCGGGCAGCCTGCCGCCGGGGCTGACCCTGAACGCCTCCACCGGAGTGCTTTCGGGCACCCCGACGGCCGGAGGCGCCTTCTCCTTCTCCGTCAAGGTGCTCGACGCCCTGAACCAGAGCGACACCAGGACGGTGAGCCTGACGATCGCGGCGCTGCCGGCGTTCACCTTCAACGCGCCACCGGCAGGGCAGGTCGGAGTCTCCTACAGCGTCCCGCTGACCGTCAGCGGAGGGGTCACGCCCTACACCTGGTCGGTCAGCGCGGGCAGCCTGCCCCCTGGGCTGACCCTGAACGCCTCCACCGGCGTGCTGTCGGGCACCCCGACCACGACGGGCAGCTACCCCGTCACCTTCCGGGTGGTCGACGCCGCCGGCCTGGCCGCCACCCAGTCCGCGACCCTGGTCATGGTGGCCGGACCTCTGGTCATGGTCAAGACGGCCGGCGCCTCCTCGGTGGTACCTGGTGACACGCTCACCTACACGATCACCGTGAACAACACCGGGTCGAGTGCCTTCAACGGGGCGACACTGACCGATCCGCTGGCGGATGTCCTCGACGACGCGACCTACAACGGTGACGCGTCCGCGAACATCGGCTCGGTCTCGGTGACCGGTCAGACCCTGAACTGGGCCGGAAACGTGCCGGCCGGCGGGGTCGCCACCATCACCTACTCGGTCACGGTGAGCAGCCCAGGCGCCGGTAACAAGGTGCTGGCCAACGCGGTGACCTCGTCGACCGTCGGCAGCACCTGCCCGAGTGGCGGCGGCGACTCCCGATGCTCCGCCACCGTCACCGTGTCCGGCCTGGCCATCGCCAAGGTCGCCAGCGTCGCGACGACGACTCCCGGAGGGACGATCGGCTACACCGTCACGGTGACGAACAACGGGCAGACCCCGTACACCGGCGCGACGTTCGCCGACTCGATGGCCGGCCTGCTCGACGACGCCGTCTACAACGCCGACGCGGCCGCCTCCAGCGGCAGCGTGTCGTACACCGGCCCCAACCTGACCTGGACCGGCAACCTCGCTCCCGGCGCGAGCGCGAACATCACCTACTCGGCCACGGTGCGAAACCCCGACGGCGGGGATCGGACCGTATCCAACACGATCACCTCCGGCACCCCCGGCAGCACCTGCCCGGCCGGCAACCGCGCCGCGTCGTGCACCGCCACCGTCACGGTCCTGGTTCCGGGTCTCACGATCAGCAGCAGCGCGGACGTGGCCACGGCCACGCCGGGCTCGGTCGTGAACTACACGTTGACGGCTGCCAACACCGGGCAGACCCCGTACGCCGGGACGAGTTTCACCGCCTCGCTGGCGGGCGTGCTGGACGACGCGACGGTCAACGGCAGCCTCTCCGCGACGTCGGGCACCGTCGTCAACAACCTGAACGGCACCTTCACCTGGACGGGTGACCTGGCCATCGGCGCGAGCGTCACCATCACCGGCTCGGTCACCGTGAACAATCCCGACACCGGAGACAGGGTCCTCCGGACCGCCGTCACCTCGGCCGCGCCGGGCAACAACTGCCCGGTGGGCAACCAGGCCCCCGGGTGCTTCAGCACCGTCACGGTCCTGATCCCCGGCCTGACGATCGCCAAGTCGGTCGGCACGTTGACCACGACCCCCGGTTCGGTCGTGAACTACACGGTGCTGGTCACCAACTCCGGGCAGACCGCCTACACCGGTGCGACGTTCGCCGACGCGCTGGGCGGGGTGCTGGACGACGCGACCTACAACGCGGACGCCGCCGCGACCAGCGGCTCGGTCGGCTTCGCGAGCTCCACGCTGACCTGGACCGGCAACCTCGCGGTCGGGGCGAGCGCCACGATCACCTACTCGGTCACCGTCAACAACCCCGACAACGGGAACAGGACGCTGACCGACACCCTCACCTCGGCCACCGCCGGCAGCAACTGTCCCGCGGGCAGCGGCGACGCCCGGTGCGCCAGCAGCGTGACGGTCCTCGTCCCGCAGTTGACGATCAACGCCGGGGCGGACGCGGCCACGACGACCCCGGGGGGCGTCGTGAATTACACCACCACGCTGGCCAACACCGGGCAGACCCCGTACACGGGCATCAGCGCCGTAATCGATGTCTCGGCCACGCTCGACGACGCGACCTACAACGGCGACCTCACGGCCAGTTCGGGCAGTGTCAGCGTGTCCCCGAACGGTTCGATCACCTGGGGCGGGGACATCGCGGTCGGCGCGAGTGCCACGATCACCTACTCGGTCACCGTGAACAACCCCGACACCGGCGACAAGGTCCTGAGAAGCGCCGTCACGTCCACCGCTCCCGGCAGCGGCTGCCCGGTCGTCGGTGCGACGGCGCCCGGCTGCTTCACCCTGGTCACCGTCCTGGTCCCGGCGTTGACGATCACGAACACCGCCGACACCCGGACGACCACGCCGGGTGGCACGGTCACCTATACGACGACGGTGACCAACACCGGGCAGACCCCCTACAGCGGCGCCCAGGTCACCAACCAGCTGGCCCAGGTGTTCAACGACGCCGACTACAACGGCGACGCGACCGCGACGACCGGCACCGTCGCCTTCGCCGGGTCCAACCTGACCTGGACCGGTGACCTGGCGGTCGGGGCGAGCGCGACCGTCACCTACTCGGTCACCGTGCGAAACCCCGACCGCGGCGACAAGGTGATGACCAACACCGCGGTGTCGTCCGCCCCGGGCAGCACCTGCCCGGCGGGGAGCACCGGCACGGGGTGCGTCTCGGTGGTGACAGTCCTGGTGCCGAGGCTGACCATCGCGGTGAGCTCGGACACCGGCACGACGACGCCCGGGGCCACCGTCCACTACACGGTCACCGTCACCAACTCCGGGCAGACCCCGTACACCGGGGCCGCCGTCACCGACCTGCTGACCGGGGTGCTGGACGACGCGACCTACAACGCGGACGCCGGGGCCACGACGGGTACGGTCACCCTCGCCGGGTCCAACCTGGGCTGGACCGGTAACCTGGCGGTCGGCGCGAGTGCCACGATCACCTACTCGGTCACCGTCAACAATCCCGACACCGGAGACGCGCTGCTCTCCAGCACCGCCGTCTCGTCCACCACGGGGAGCAACTGCCCGGCAGGGGGCACCGATTCGCGCTGCACCGTCGTGGTGGCGGTGGCGCGGCTGGTCATCTCGCAGAGTTACGTCGGGAGCAGTGCCACACCGGGGTCGACGATCCGGCTCAACGCCACGTTCAGCAACACCGGGAAGGTGCCCTATACGGGGATCAGCATTTCCAGTCCGACCGCCGGCACCGTCGACGACGCCGTCCCCAACGGGGACCAGACCGCGAGCTCGGGGACGCTGGTCCTCGGCGCCACGGCCATCACCTGGACCGGCAACATTCCCGTCGGGGGCACCGTCACGGTCACCGGCACCCTGACCGTGAAGAATCCCCCCACCGGGGACAAGATCGTCACCGGCACCCTGGTCTCGGCCGCTCCCGGTAACAACTGCCCGGCCGGCGGCTCCGACCCCCGCTGCACGGCCCTGCTCAACGTCGTCGTCCCGGGCCTGACGATCACCAACATCGCCGACACCCCCGTCACGGTCCAGGGTGGCACCGTCAACTACACGGTCACCGTCACCAACTCCGGGCAGACGCCGTACACCGGTGCGACGTTCACCGAGTCGCTGGCGGGTGTGCTGGACGACGCGGTCTACAACGGCGACGTGTCGGCGACGAGCGGCACCGTCTCCTACGCCGCCCCCAACCTGACCTGGACCGGCGATCTGGCGGTCGGGGCGAGCGCGACGATCACCTACTCGGTCACCGTACGAAACCCCGACCCCGGCGACAGGAACCTGACCGGCACGATCTCCTCGCCCACCATCGGCGGCAACTGCGCTCCGGCGAGTGGCAACGCGCAGTGCACCAGCACTGTGATCGTGCTCATCCCCGCGCTGACCATCACCCAGACCGACGTTCCCACCACGGCGGTGCCGGGGAGCACGGTCGCCTACACGATCATCGTCACCAACACCGGGCAGCTTCCCTACACGGGGGCGACGTTCACCGAGTCGCTGGCGGGTGTGCTGGACGACGCGGTCTACAACGGCGGCGCGACGGCGACGACCGGCAGCATGTCCTACACCAGCCCCAACCTGACCTGGACCGGAAACCTCGTGCCCGGCGCGAGCGCGACGATCACCTACACGGTCACCGTCGACAACCCGGTGACCGGTGACGCGAACCTGGTGAGCACGATCACCTCCACCACTTCCGGCAACAACTGCCCGTCCGGTGGGGCCGACCCCCGCTGCGGCACCAGTGTCCCGGTCACCGGGCTCACCACGCTGACCTTCGACAAGGCCGCGAGCACCCCCTCGGCCGGGCAGGGCGAGACGGTCACCTACACCGTCACGATCAGCAACAGCGGGCTGACGCCCTACGTCGGCGCGACGTTCACCGATGATCTGACCGACGTCCTGGACGACAGCACCTACAACAACGACGCCGTGGCGGGCACGGGCACCGTCGGCTACACCGCACCCGACCTGACCTGGACCGGAACGGTCCCCGCCGAAGGGACGACCACGGTCGTCTACTCGGTGACGGTGAACACCTCGCCCGACGGGAAGCTCGTCAACACCCTGGTCTCGACCTCACCGGACGGCAACTGCGCCGCGGCGAGCACCGATCCGCGCTGCACGGCCACGGTGACCGTGGCCAAGCTGACCATCGTGACCACGTCCAACGCGGCGACCTACCTGCCGGGCGAGGTGGTGCACTACACGTCGGTGATGACCAACGCCGGACAGACGCCGTACCACGGGATCAGCGTGCTGTTCAACGGGATCGAGGGCGTCGACGACAGCGTCTCCAACGGGGACCAGAGCGCCACCTCCGGATCGCTGTCACTGGGCCTCGACGGGCTGACCTGGACCGGGAACATTCCGGTGGGCGGTAGTGTCACGCTGACCGGCAGCCTCACGGTGAACAACCCCGACACCGGCGACAAGCTGATCACCCTCACCTCGGTCTCCTCGGCACAGGGCAGCAGTTGTCCCGTGACGACCGCTCCCGGCTGCACCACCTCGGTCACCGTGCTGACCCCCGGTCTGACGATCACCAAGGTCGCGGACCGGAGCGTGGTGGTCCCCGGCGGCCCGGTGGCCTACACGCTCACGATCGCCAACAGCGGGAACAGCGCGTACACCGGCGCCGTCGTCACCGACTCGCTGACCGGGGTGCTGGACGCGGCGACGTACAACGGCGACGCGGTGGCGACGACCGGAACGGTCGGCCTCGCGGACGAGGTCCTGACCTGGACCGGTGACCTGGCGGTCGGTGCGACCGCGACCGTCACCTACTCCGTCACCTCGATCAGCCCCCCCACCGGTGACAAGCTTCTGAGCAACGGCGTCGCCTCCACCGAGATGGGCAGCACCTGCCCGCCCGGCAGCGGGAGTTCGGCCTGCCGTTCGGGGATCGTCGTTCTCACGCCACTCCTGACGATCGTGAAGACGCCCAGCGTCACGTCGACCACCCCCGGGGGGACGGTCGGCTACACGGTCACCGCCACCAACACCGGACAGGTCCCCTTCGCCGCGGCGACGTTCACCGACGTGCTGGCCGGGGTGCTGGACGACGCCGTCTACAACGGCGACGCGAGCGCCACGCGCGGCACCGTCACCTTCGCCGGCTCCAATCTGACCTGGACCGGAGCTCTCAACCCCGGACAGGGGGTCACCCTCACCTACAGCGTCACGACGAACGCCCCCGGTGCCGGTGACCAGAAGCTGACCAACACGGTCACCTCGGCCACCGCGGGCAGTACCTGCCCGACCGGAAGCACGGACGCTCGCTGCTTCGACGAGGTCCTGATCTCCAGAATCAAGATCACTATGGTGGCGGACGTCGTCACCGCCGTCCCGACCGGGGTCGTCACCTACACGGTCACGATCGCCAACACCGGGCAGACGCCGTACACCAGCCGCACCACCGTGAACGGCCTGCTCGCCGGGGTCCTCGACGACGCGGTCTACAACGGTGACGGAACGACCTCGTCGGGCAACCTCGCCTTCACCTCCGCGACCAGCCAGATGGTGTGGACCGGTCTTCTCCCGATCGGCACGAATGTCACCGTCACCTTCTCGGTAAGGGTGCAGAACCCCGATCCGGGCGACAAGGTGCTCAACGCCGTCATGACCTCCGACGCGCTGGGCAACAACTGCCCGGTGGGGAGCACCGACCCGCTCTGTGCCTCGACGGTCACCGTGCTGACCCCCGTCCTGGCCCTCTCCACGAGCGCGGACCGGACGACGGTCACTCCCGGCGGGACCATCACCTACACGACCACGGTCGCCAACACCGGCCAGACCCCGTACACCGGGGCGACGGCGACCGACGATCTCTCGCAGGTGCTCACCGACGCCGTCTACAACGGCGACGCGAGCGCTACCAACGGCACCGTCACCTTCACCGGCCCCGGCCTGACCTGGACCGGTGACCTGGCGGTCGGCGCGACCGCGACGATCACCTACTCGGTCACCGTGAACAACCCCGACCTGGGTGACAAGCTGATCGAAAACGATGTCTCCTCCGACACGCTGGGCAGCACCTGTCCGTCCACCGGCTCCGTCCCGGCGTGCACGACACTCGTCACCGTGCTCGTCCCGGCGCTGACCATCGTCAAGACCGCCGACACGGTGACCACGACCCCCGGCGGCACGGTCGGCTACACGATCACGGCCACCAACACCGGGCAGACGGACTACACCGGCGTGACCGTCACCGATCCGCTGGCGGCGGTGCTGGACGACGCCGACTACAACGGGGACGCGACCGCCACGGTCGGCACGGTCGCCGTTGTCGGGCAGACCCTGACCTGGAGCGGTGATCTGGCGGTCGGGGTGACGGTGACCATCGGCTACTCGGTCACCGTCAACAATCCGGACACCGGCAACCTGCTGCTCACCGACACCGTCGCCTCCGGCGCGCCGGGCAGCACCTGCCCGGTGGGGGGCGGTGTCCCGGCCTGTACCTCGACGGTGACCGTGCTCATCCCCGGACTGGCCGTCTCCATCGCCGCCGGCCGGCCGACCACGACCCCCGGCGGCGTCACCCGTTTCACGATCACGATCGCCAACACCGGCCAGACCTCGTACGAAGGCGTGAGCGTCGCGAACGCTCTCGCCGACGTGCTGGACGAGGCCGTCTACGACAATGACGCGATCGCCACGGCCGGCACGGTCGCCGTTGCCGGGCAGACTCTGACCTGGACCGGTGATCTGGCGGTCGGGGCGACCGTGACCGTCACGTACACGGTGAAGGCCGGCGACCCCAACAGCGGAGACACGGTCATGACCAGCGTCGTCTCCTCGTCCGCACCGGGCAGCACCTGCCCGGTGGGCGGCACCGCCCCGGCCTGCACCGCGACCGTCACCATCCTGATCCCCGCGCTGAGCATCGCCATGACCGCCGACACGGCGACCACGACCCCCGGGAGCACGGTCGGCTACACGATCACGGTCACCAACACCGGGCAGACGGACTACGCCGCGGCCTCCGTCGTCGCCGCGCTCGACGGGGTGTTCCTCGACGCCGTCTACAACGGCGACGCGAGTGCCTCCACCGGCGTCTTCGACTACACCGCGCCGAAACTGACCTGGACCGGCGCCCTCGCGATGGGCGCGAGCACCGCGATCACCTACTCCGTCACGGTGCAGGATCCCGACCCCGGGGACAAGGTCCTGACCAGCGGCGTGAGCTCCACCACGCCGGGCAGCACCTGTCCGGTGGGCGGCACCGACCCGGCGTGCGCGACACTCGTGCGCGTCCTGGTGCCGCAGCTCACGATCACGCAGACCGCCGACACCGGCACCGTCGTCGCCGGGGGCGCCGTCCACTACACGGTGACCCTGGTCAACACCGGTGAGACCGCCTACGCCGGTGCCGCGTTCACCGAGTCGCTGGCCGGGGTGCTCGACGACGCCACCTACGGCAACGACGCGACCGCCTCCGTCGGCACCGTCACCTTCGCCGACGGCGTCCTCGGCTGGAGTGGCGATCTCGCCATCGGCGCCACCGCCACGGTCACCTACTCGATCACCGGCATCTATCCTCCTTCGGGCGACAGGATCATGACCACCACCGTCGTCTCCGCCACCGCCGGATCGACCTGCCCCGAAGGGGGAGACGATCCGGGCTGCACCACAACCGTCACCGTCCTGACTCCCGGTCTCACCATCACCAAGACCGCGAACAACAGCGGTGCCGTGGTGGCGGAGGCCACCGTCCAGTACACGATCACGGTCACGAACACCGGTGAGACCCCGTACGCCGCTGCCGCGGTCACCGACTCGCTGGCCGGGGTGCTCGACGACGCCGTCTACAACAACGACGCGAGCGCCTCCACCGGCACCGTCACCTATACCGACGGGGTCCTCGGCTGGACCGGAACGCTGCCGATGGAGGCGAGCGCGGTCATCACCTTCAGTGTCGTCACCGATGAGGAGGTCACGGGTGACGGAACTCTCGACAATCGGGTCACCTCGGCGACGACGGGTAGCAACTGTCCGGTCGGGGGCACCGACCCGCGGTGCTCGGTCGTGATCACCTTGACCCCCACCAGCATCACCCTCACCGACCTGACCAGCAGCTTCGTCTTGGCAGGCACTCCGGATTCGACGGCCAGGAGCAACGGAGCCGTGACCATGACCGTCATCACGAACAGCGTCGACGGCTACAGCGTCACCGTGCAGGCGGATTCGGCCGAGCTCACCTCGGACCAGCCCGGCAACGACGTCACCATCCCGATCGGGAACCTGCGCGTGCGCGAGAGCGGCACGTCGGCCTTCCAGGCCGTCTCGGCCGGCACCCCGGTACTCGTCCACCAGCAGGACAGTCCGTCCGCTCCCGACGGGGACGCCATCGGCAATGACTTCGAGGGTTACATCCCCTTTGTCCCGGTCGGCAGCTATTCGGCGACGCTCACCTACGTCGCGACGGCCAGTTGACGCGCAGACGCCCCCGCCGGGAACTCGGTGGGGTCTACCAAGCACCTCTCACTCGAACCCGAACAACGTGAAGGAGCAAGCCATGGCAGTGATCACGCGGCGTGCCGCCGCTCTCTGCGGACTCGGCGCGGTCCTGGTCGTCGCCCTTGCCACACCCGCGGCGGCGTTCGCGCTCAAGCCGCACCCCGACGACAAGGAGGTGAAGGCGGCCATCGTGGCCGCCCCCAGGCTGAGCATCAGCATCGACAACGGCCAGACCACCGCCGAGGCGGGGGACCGGTTCACCTACACCGTCACCGTCAACAACGTCGGCACGGACAAGGCGCGTGAGCTCAGGATCACCCAGAGCCTGCCGACCGGCCTGCACTTCGTCTCGGCCGACGGCCAGGGCAGGGCGGAGGAGGGCCAGGTCCGCTGGACCGCCGATGTGCCGGCGGGCAAGAAGGCCGTCTTCCACACCACCGCCGAGGTGCGAGACACCCCGGAGGACCTGCTCCGCCTGGCCACCGTCGCCTGTGCGAGCGTCAAGACGGACGACAAGCCCCTGGTCTGCGCCACCCACTCCGACCAGCTGCCGGCCGGCGCGGCCGCCGAGGCGGCCGCCCACGAGGCGGCCAACCCCGTGGCCGGCCGCCTGTGGTACGCGGGTGCGGGCGCCGGTCTGCTGGCCCTGGCCCTGACCGTGCTCCTGGTCCTCCGCCGCACCGGACTCCGCCGTCACCTGGGGCGGTCGCCCTCGTAACGATCCGCGCCCAGCCTCATGACACGGGCGAGATGAACCGGTATGTGGGCACCCCCGGCCGTGGGGGTGCCCACGGCCTACTCGTCGCCGGTGAGGGAGAAGCCGCGGAGGCGCTGGCCCGACCAGACCACCGCGCCGACGGTGATGATCAGCAGGGCCGGTACGGCGAAGCCGAGGGTGATCTCGGTGGAGAAGAACGGTGAGGAGGACACCTGGTCGGCGATCGACTGGGCCCACTGCTGGATGGAGAACCTCCGGGCACCGGGGACGAAGTTGCCCACCACGCCCTCCCAGACGAGCGCGTAGACGACGCCGATGGTGACCGCGTGCCGGGTCAGCACACCCAGCAGCATGAACACCGCCGCGTACGCGATCCCGCCGACCAGGGCACCGAGGGCGAAGCCGTAGGCGATCCCGGATTCGAGGTTGACCAGCAGGTAGGCCGCGACGAAGGTCGGTACGGCGGCGAACAGCGCGAGCATCGAGGCGGCGACCACGAACTTGGTCTGCGCGATCACCGGGCGGGAGATCGGCTTGGCCAGCAGATGGATGATCGTGCCGTCGTCGATCTCGGGGGCGATCACCCCGGTCCCGGCGATCAGGCCGAGCAGCGGCAGCATGGTGCCGATGGCGAAGGTCCGCATGAGCGTGACCGCGGTCCGCTCGTCGGCGGCGCCGATGAGGTTCAGCAGGGCCGCCATGACGACCAGCACCAGGGGCAGCATGATCAGCAGCCAGATCCGGCGGCGGCCGAGGAGGGCCCGGTAGGAGATTCCGGCGATGACACCGTTCATGATCAGCTGCTCCTGTTGATCAGGTAGGAGAAGACGCTCTCCAGGTCCTCGTCGGCGGGGGAGACCTGCCAGACGCGTACGTCCGCGTCCCTGGCGACCCTGGGCAGCAGGCGGGTGAAGCGCCGGAAGTCGACCGCCTGCACCTCCAGGCCCGCCTCGGTCAGCGAGACCGCGCCCGAGGAGGCGTCGGCGATCAGCGCGGACGCCAGGCGGCGGTCGTCGCTGGAGCGGACCCGGAACAGGTGCGGGCGGTCGGTCATCCGGCGGCGGATCTCACGGAAGTCCCCGGAGGCGGCGTGCCGGCCCGCGACCAGCACCTCGATGTGCTGGGCGACGCGTTCCACCTCCTCCAGGATGTGCGAGCTGAACAGGATGGTCTTGCCCGCCGCGCCCATGGCGCTGACCAGGTCCATCAGGTGCAGGCGCTGGCGGGGGTCCATGCCGTTGAACGGCTCGTCGAGCAGCAGGACCTGGGGGTCGTGCACCAGGGCGGCGGCCACCTTGACGCGCTGGCGCATGCCCTTGGAGTACGTCTCGATCCTGCGGTCCTTGGCGCTCTCCATCTCCACCAGGGCGAGCGCCTTGCGGGCGGCGTCCTCGGGGTCGGGCAGGCGGTGCAGCTTCGCGCTGGACAGCACGAACTGCCAGCCGGTGAGGAAGCCGTAGACGGCCTCGCGCTCGGGGACCAGGCCGATGGAGCGGTAGATCTGGTGGTTGCGCCAGATCTGGTCGCCGTCCAGGGTGACGGTGCCGCCCGAGGGCGCCAGGAACCCGGCCATCATGTGCAGCAGCGTGGACTTGCCCGCGCCGTTCGGGCCGAGCAGCCCGGTGACACCGGGGCCGACGGTCATGGTGATGTCGTTGACGGCGACCACGTTGCCGTACCAGCGGGAGACCTGGGCCAGTTCGATCCTCATCGGGAGGCCGCCTTCCGGTAGCGCGCGATCAGGGCCGTCACGGACAGGCCGATCAGCGCGATCATGATCACTCCGGCGACCAGGCTGCCCGCGCCCGAGGGGTAGATGACGTTCGAGGCGGGGGTCGCCCCGAAGATTCCGACGTGCACGGCGGCGTCCACCAGGAAGAACGGGTTGATCAGCCAGGCCCACGCGGCGGTGGCGTCGTCGCCCATCGACTCCAGCACCCCGTACAGCACCGTGGAGACGGCGGAGGTGAGCAGGTAGAGGGCGATGACCGAGGCCACGCCCAGACCGCGTCTGGGGGTGAACGAGGCGATGGCGATGCCGAGACAGGCCAGCAGCAGCGCGTAGCCGGCCGCGCCGGCCATGCTGGTGAGGTATTCGACGGTGTGCGTGTCGCCGGGCAGGTCGATGACCACCTCACCGATGAACAGCACGGTGAGCGGCACCGCCAGCAGCAGGAACATCGCCGCGGTCATCGCCGCCAGCTTCGCCCCGACGTAGTCCCAGAGCGTCACCGGGCGCGACAGGTAGAGCGGCAGCACCCGGAAGCGCAGGTCGGGGGCGACGGCGTACGGCGACTGGGAGGCCAGGAAGATCGCGAGCACGACCTGCATGAAGACCGCGTAATCGGTGTAGCGCAGGCCCTCCTGCTTGATCAGCGCCATCGCCGCGATGGAGACGACGGCGGGCAGGAACATGATGCCCACCAGCATGAAAGGAATGATCTTGGAGCGGGCGGTGCGGCCGAGCCCGAAGATCCCGCGCAGGCTGTGCACGGTCAGCGCGGCGGTGGCGTGGCCCCGGCCGAGCCGCACCCCGTCGTAGTGGCGGTATCCGATGTCGTGGATGACACCCGTGGGTTCAGACATTGGCCGGCTCCCTGAAGACGTCCTCGATGCGCTGGCGCCCCTGTTCCAGGCGGACGAGGCAGAGGTCGAGCTCGCAGACGGCGTCGCGGAGGACATCAAAGGTCTCCGGCGCGCGGACGTGGACGAGCAGCATCCTGCCGTGCGGGGTGACGGTCTCGCCCAGCTCGGTCAGCCGGGCCACCAGCGAGTCCTGGCCCTCCTCCACCTCGACGGTCACGGTCTGGGTCTGCTGGGTGAACTCCCCGATGGCCGAGGAGCGCAGCAGCTTGCCGCCGTCGATCACGATGACGTGGTCGCAGACCCGCTCAAGCTCGCCCAGCAGGTGGGAGGTGACCAGCACGCTGATGCCGAACTCCGAGCCGATCCTGCGGATCAGCGCGAGCATCTCGTCACGGCCCTGCGGGTCGAGGCCGTTGGTGGGCTCGTCCAGCAGGACCAGGCGCGGGTCGTGCACCAGGGCCTGGGCCAGCTTGACCCGCTGCTTCATGCCGGTGGAGTAGCCGCCCATCGCGCGGTAGCGCTCCTCGTAGAGCCCGACGTGGCGCAGCACGTCGGCGGCGCGCTCGCGGGCCGCGGTGCGCGGCAGGCCGGACATCTGGGCCATGTGCACGGTGAACTCGGTGGCGGACAGATCGGGCGGCAGGCAGTCGTGCTCGGGCATGTAGCCCACGATCCGGCGGATCTCCGCGCCCCTGGTCGCGGTGTCCATGCCCAGCACCTGGGCGCGGCCGGCGCTGGGTTCGAGCAGGCCGAGCAGGATCTTGATCAGCGTGGACTTGCCCGCGCCGTTGGCGCCGACCAGACCGGTCACGCCGGGGCCGACGGTGACGGTGAGCTGGTCGAGCGCCGTCACCCGGGGGAAACGTCTGGTCAGTCCCTCGGTGGCGAGGATAGTCATACCGGGACACTATCCGCCGTCGCGGACGGACACCTCAGTCGTACGAAGGAGTTCCCCTCGTCCAAAAGGGCGGTTCACCGCCTGCCGGGGGTACCGGAGGTCGCATGCCGAACCGGGACCGGTAGGTCCTCTGCACGAGGAGCGTCAGCACCCCGGAGATGATCATTCCTGCGATGTTCACCCCGAGCCGGACGGCCGACGCGCCCATGTCGCCCCAGCACGACAGCGCGGCGGCGACCGCGAAGTAGCCCGCGGCCGGGACCGTTGGGCGGCTCACTGAAGCCCGGGGATCCGGCCTCTCATCCGGCGGACGCGGCGCGGAGCAGGCGGAGCTGGCCGATCTCGGCGATGTTCTTCATCAGTTCGGAGTTGACCCAGGCGATCATGTGGGCGACGGTCAGTTCGGGGCTGTCCGGCCAGGGGAAGGGGGCGGTGGCGTCCAGGTCGGCGTCGGTGAGCCGGTCCAGCACCGCCAGCCACTCCACGCGAAGGCCGCGGAGCCAGTCGACGGTGGCCTGCCCGTCGCCCGGCCACCCGATCTCCTCCCGGTCGCGTGGTGTCCGCCCCCGCGCGTGGTCGATGGTCACCGTCCACCACCAGCCGATGTGCCAGGTGACCCAGCCGAGGGTGGGGACCGGAATGGGATCGGGTTCGGCATCGTCCCAGTCCGGCACCCACATCCCGTCGACGCCCGGGCGCACCGTCCAGTAGTGGGGCGCGGGCTCCCAGAGGAAGTCCTCCGGCCGCAGCCGCTCCAGATGGATTTCGAACAGCGACCAGGTCAGCTCGAACTGCCAGCGGAGCAGTTCACCACGGGAAACAGTCACCGGCCGACCCTGCCACAGCGCCGGTCCGTTCAGAAAGCCGTTTTCCGGCGGCCGGGACCCTCCCCGGCCGGCGTTGTGGGATGTCACGCCGGAGTACGGCGGTGTCGGTGGCGCCGTACCAGGGCGGGCAGCCAGGGTGCGGTGCCGACCAGGACCAGGAGCGAGAGCAGCGGTATCCGCCACCACCACGAGATGCTCGCCGGTGGCGGGGGCGGTGTGGGCGTCACCCACGGCCGTGCGGTCTTCGACCAGGCCAGGAACGCGTCGCCGATCGGGAGCAGGCCGAAGGCGTACCGCTTGGTCCACGGGGTGTCGAGCGGCAGGCCGGCCAGCTCGCCGTAGCCGGCCAGCGCCTCGGCGAGCGGCGCGTCGCCGTGGACCTGGGCGGCGCCGAGGGTGACCGCGGTCGCCGACAGGCTCACCCCGAGGGGGAGCGGTCCCGAGTCGACGTCGGCCGGACCGTCCAGGCCGTCGGGGTACTCCCGTACGGCGGGTCCGAGGCCGAGCGGCGAGACGACGTAGGCGTCGCGGAAGCGCAGGTACTGCTCACCGGCGAAGGCCGGGTCGATGTCGATGAGGAAACGGTGGATGACGCTCTGCGAGGTGCCCCTGGCCACCTCGGCGACCTCGCCGGTGTCGGGGTCGGCCCGGTGCGGGAGCAGTCCGGTGCGCGGATCGAGCCGTCGGCGTACCTCCCGCAGCCACCGCTCGGCGGTCCCGGCGAACCGGGCCGGCAGCAGCGTGTCGTGCAGCCGCAGCGACGCCATCGCCACCGTCGAGTCGACCGGCCACGCCTGACCCGGGTAGGCCGTCAGGTACGGCGACGCCGAGGCGTCGAACGCCGCGCCAAGCGCGGCGGAGTCGTCGGCGAACCGGCGTAGCTCGCCGGGATCGCGCCGTCCGGCCGGTTGCAGGCTCAGCACCTGACCGCGCAGCCAGTTGCTCCAGCCGAGATAGAAGACGCCGTACGGTGGGGTGAGGTCCGGGCTGAACGGTTCGCGGCCGGACGGCGAGTCCAGCCGCTCCAGCGCCCACCGGGCCTCCCGCAGCGCCGCCGCCCGCTCGCCCGCCGGTTCTCTGACACCGATCTCGGCCCAGCTCAGACCGTACAGCGCGTGCAGGAAGAAGTACCCCTCGGGAAACAGCTGCTGCGCCTCGTCACCGGCCCCGCCGTCCAGCGCCGCGCGCAGGAACGTCAGCTGCCGCCGGACCCCGGCCGGTTCACCGGCCGTCCCCGCGGTGGCGGGCGCGACCAGCCGCACCACCCCCACCAGCGCGCAGATGCTGACCACGACGGCGACCACTCGACGCGCTTTTGACGGACGCCTGGACATCCGCTGATCCTAGGGGACGAAAGGGGCGGAAAGTCAGATGCGGCGGAGGCGGACGCGGCTGACCGAGTGGTCGGCGCTCTTGTGCAGGACCAGGTCGGCGCGGCCCCTGGTGGGGGCGATGTTCTCCAGGAGGTTGCGCTCGTTGATGTCGCGCCAGATGTCCTTGGCGAACTCGGTCGCCTGCTCCTCGGACAGCTCGGCGAGGTGCCTGAAGTAGGACTTCGGGTCCTCGAAGGCGGTCTGCCGCAGCTTGTGGAAGCGGTCCACGTACCAGTCGCGGATGTGCTCGACCTTGGCGTCCACGTAGATGGAGAAGTCGAAGTAGTCGTTGATCGCGAGCGCGGTGGGCGGGGCGGGCTGCAGCACGTTGAGGCCCTCGACGATGAGGATGTCGGGCCGGCGGATGGTCTGGGTCGCACCGGGCACGATGTCGTACTCCAGGTGGCTGTAGACCGGGGCCGTCACCTCGGGCAGGCCCGCCTTGACGTCGGCGACGAACCTGACCAGGGCCCGCCGGTCGTAGCTCTCCGGGAAGCCCTTCCGGTGCATGATGTTCCTGGCGGTGAGGACCTCGTTCGGGAACAGGAAGCTGTCCGTGGTGATCAGGTCCACCCGAGGGTGCTCCGGCCAGCGGGCCAGCAGGGTGTGCAGCAGCCTGGCGGTGGTCGACTTGCCGACCGCGACGCTGCCGGCGATGCCCAGGACGTACGGGGCCGTCCGCCGCTCGCCGCCGAGGAAGGTGTTGAGTGCCGCGCTGCGCTGCCTGACTCCCGTGAAGTGCAGGTTGAGCAGCCGGGTGAGCGGCAGGTAGATGTCGGTGACCTCGGTCAGGTCGATCGGGTCGTCGACGCCGCGCAGTTCCTCCAGTTCGCTCTCGGTGAGCGTCAGGGGGGTGTTCTTCCGCAGGTCGCTCCACTGAGCCCGGCTCAGCTGCACGTACGGTGTCGCGGTGTCCAAACCGTTGGCCATGTTCAGCAAGCCTACTGATCGCCTCTGCGTACGATCCTGCCGGGTGCCGGGCGGGATTCTTGGGGTGTCTGGGGGGTTCTCCATAGACAAGGTGGCCGATCTCTCAGGGAAGGGGGTAGGTCATGTGCGGCATAGTGGGATATACGGGACAGCGGCAGGCGATCGAGGTCGCCGTCGAGGGACTGGGCCGGCTGGAGTACCGGGGGTACGACTCGGCGGGAATCGCACTGGTCGGATCCGGCGGCCTGGTCGTGGAGAAACGGGCGGGGAAGCTGGCCAACCTGCGCTCGGCACTGGTCTCGCGGCCCGCGCCGCCGTCGACGGTCGGGATCGGGCACACCAGATGGGCCACCCACGGGGCGCCCACCGACCGCAACGCCCACCCGCACACCGACTGTCACGGGCGGATCGCGGTCATCCACAACGGGATCATCGAGAACTTCGCCGTGCTCAGGAGTGAGCTGGAGGACAAGGGCCACCGGATCGTCTCCGAGACCGACACGGAGGTGGTGGCGCATCTGCTGGAGGAGTTCGCCGCCGGTGGCCTGGCGGAGGCGATGCGCCGGGTCTGCCTGCGGCTGGAGGGGGCGTTCACGCTGCTCGCGGTCTCGGTGGACGAGCCCGAGGTGGTGGTGGGGGCGCGGCGTAACTCGCCGCTGGTGGTCGGCAGAGGGGACGGGGAGAACTTCCTCGGCTCGGACGTGGCGGCCTTCATCGCCTACACACGCGAGGCGGTGGAGCTGGGGCAGGACCAGGTGGTCGAGCTGCGTCCCTCGAAGATCACGGTCTTCGACTTCCAGGGGGCTCCGGCCGAGACGCGTGACTATCACATCGGCTGGGACGCCTCGGCCGCCGAGAAGGACGGCTACGACCACTTCATGCTCAAGGAGATCGCCGAGCAGCCCAGGGCCGTCGCCGACACGCTGCTCGGCAGGGTCGGCCAGGACGGCCTGCTGGTGCTGGACGAGATGCGCCTGTCCGACCAGGAGCTACGCGACATCAACAAGATCATCCTGGTGGCCTGCGGGACCTCGTACCACGCCGGGCTCATCGCGAAGTACGCCATCGAGCACTGGGCTCAGCTGCCCTGCGAGGTCGAGGTGGCCAGCGAGTTCCGCTACCGCGACCCGATCCTCACCCGGGACACACTGGTCGTCGTGATCAGCCAGTCGGGCGAGACGATGGACACGCTCATGGCGGTACGGCACGCGCGCGGGCAACGCTCCCGGGTGCTGGCGGTGTGCAACGTGAACGGCTCCACGATCTCCCGCGAGTCCGACGCCGTCCTCTACACGCACGCGGGCCCGGAGGTCGCGGTGGCCTCCACCAAGGCCTTCCTCACCCAGCTGGTGGCCTGCTACCTGGTGGCGCTCTACCTCGCGCAGGTCCGGGGCACCAAGTTCGGCGACGAGATCACCCAGATCGTCGACCGGCTGGCGGAGATGCCGTCGAAGGTGAGCGAGGTCCTCTCGACGGTCGAACCGGTCCGCGCGCTGGCCAGATCGCTGGCCGCTGAGCGGTGCGTGCTCTTCCTCGGGCGGCACGTGGGCTTCCCCGTCGCGCTGGAGGGGGCGCTGAAGCTCAAGGAGCTGGCGTACATGCACGCCGAGGGCTTCGCCGCGGGGGAGCTCAAGCACGGCCCGATCGCGCTGATCGACAAGGGGCTCCCGGTCGTGGTGGTCGTCCCCTCGCTGTCCGGCCAGCGGGTGATCCACGACAAGATCGTGTCCAACATCCAGGAGATCAGGGCCAGGGGCGCCAGGACCCTCGTCATCGCCGAGGAGGGCGACGACGTGGTCGAGCGGTACGCCGACACGCTGATCCGCATCCCGGCCGTGCCGACCCTGCTCCAGCCGCTGGTCGCCACGGTGCCGCTCCAGGTCTTCGCCTGCGAGCTGGCCACCGCCAAGGGGCACGACGTCGACCAGCCCCGCAACCTCGCCAAGTCGGTCACGGTGGAGTAAGCCCCGAACGGGGGTTGTCCACAGCCTGTGGACAACCCCTATGGATTACCAAGGGGCAGAAGTGGGAATAGGAGCTGCCCGCTTTCTTGCATGGTTAATTGTCGATATATGCCATATAGCAGACTGCTGACGGCGGATTAACGTGACGTGAATCCACCTGACCTCAGGGAGTCGCAAGATGGATCGTCGTCGTTTCCTTGCCGGTAGTGGTGCGCTGGCCGCGGTAGGGGTGGCCGGGCCGTTCGCCGGCGTCGCGCAGGCGGGGCTGAACGGGGAGACCCGCCCCGGAGGCGGGTACGGGCCGCTGAGGCCGGTCGCCGACGAGCGGGACGGCGCGGTCCGGCTTCATCTGCCCGACGGCTTCCGCTACGCCTCCTTCAGCGCCGCCGGGGACAAATTCGGCGACGGGTCCGTCGTCCCCTCCAGGCACGACGGCATGGCCGCGTTCCGCGGGCCCGCGAACACCGCGATCCTCGTCCGCAACCACGAGGTCAACGGCCCGGTCGGCGCGTTCGGCGACCCGGCCAGGGCCTACGACCCGGCGGCGGGCGGCGGCACCTCCACGCTCAGGGTCACCCGTTACGGCAAGGTGATCTCCGCAGCCCCCAGCCTGACCGGCACCCAGATGAACTGCTCGGGCGGCCCGATGCCCTGGGGTGCCTGGGTGACCTGCGAGGAGACGGTCAACGGGCCGGACGTGGGCAACGACTTCACCGGCCAGGACAACGGCAAGCTCACCCAGAGGCACGGCTACATCTTCGAGGTCCCGATCGACGGCAGGGCCTCGGGACCGATCAGGAGCGCCGGGCGGTTCGCCCACGAGTCGGCCGCGTTCGACTCGTTCACCGGCGCCGTCTACCTCACCGAGGACAACTTCGCGTTCGCCTCCGGGTTCTACCGCTACCTGCCGCCGAAGAACCCGCTCCGGGCCGGTCGCATCCTCGACGGCGGCAGGCTGCAGATGCTGGCCGTGCGGGGCGCGCCGGGCAAGGACCTCTCAGTCGGCCAGTCCAGGGGGGCCACCTACACGACCACCTGGGTGGACATCGACGACCCCGACCCCACCTTCATCGGCACCCCCGCCAACGACCTCGCGGTCCAGGCGGTCGGCAACCAGGGCAGAGCCAAGGGGGCGGCGCTCTTCTCCCGGCTGGAGGGGGCGATCAACCATCACGGCACGATCTACTTCACCTCCACGCAGGGCGGCGCGACCGCGTCCGGCGACACCCCGCCCAGCGGCTTCGGCAAGGGGCGCGGCCAGGTGTGGGCGTACGAGACGTGGAGCGGGAGGCTCAGGCTCGTCTACGAGTCGCCGGGCTCGGTCACCCTCGACCTGCCGGACAACGTCACCGCCAGCCCCCGGGGCACGCTGGTCCTGTGCGAGGACGGCTCGGGCGACAACTACCTGCGCGGCCTCACCAGCCGTGGCGAGATCTTCGACTTCTCCCGGCTGGCCCCCGTCGCCGGGGACTCGGGCGCCGAGTTCGCCGGCTCGACCTTCGGTCCCGGCGGGCACACCCTCTACGTCAACGTCCAGTCGTCGGCGGGGATGAGCTTCGCCATCTGGGGGCCCTGGCAGCGCGGCGGCTTCTGACCTCCCCGCCGACCCCCGCGACCCGCTCCGGGGCCGGTCGTACGACGTCCGTGCCGGCGGGCGGCCGGGGCGGGCGGCCGGTGAAGATCATCGGTAACCTGGGGAAATGATCGTTGGGATCGGCGTCGACGTCGTGGACGTGGCCAGGTTCGAGGCGACCCTGGTGCGGACGCCCGCGCTGCGGGGGCGCCTGTTCACCGCCGCCGAGAGCGCGCTGGCGACGGAGTCGCTGGCCGCCAGGTTCGCGGCCAAGGAGGCCGTCGCCAAGGCGCTGGGCGCGCCCCCCGGGCTGCGGCACCTGGACGCCGAGGTGCTCACCGGCGAGCACGGGCGGCCCGAGCTGCGGGTGACCGGCAAGGCGGCGGACGTCGCCCTGGCCCTGGGCGTGGTCAGATGGCACGTCTCCCTGACGCACGACGGGGGTGTCGCCATCGCCTATGTGATCGCCGAGGGATAAATTCGGTGGAATGCGGACCGCGTACACATCCGACCAGATCAGGGCGGCCGAGGCGGCGCTGATGGCGACCCTGCCCGAGGGCACCCTGATGGAGAGGGCGGCCACCGGGCTCGCGGTGGTCTGCGCCAGGATGCTCGGCGGCGTGTACGGTTCCCGCGTCGTGCTGCTCGTCGGCGGCGGTGACAACGGCGGCGACACCCTCTACGCCGGGGCACGCCTGGCGGCCAGGGGGGCCGGGGTTGACGCGATCATCGCCGGGAAGCGCGTCCACGAGGCGGGACTGGAGGCCCTGCGCCGCGCGGGCGGCCGGGTGACCGACCTGCCCGGCGGCGAAGCCGCGACCCCCGCGACCACCCCGGCCGGCCGGCCGGTCGCCTCGGAGGGGCCGGCGGCGGGAAACCTCGCGGGAGCGTCCGGGGACGGTGTGACGGGTGGTGACGCGGTGGTGGGCGGGGCGGTCCGCGACCTGATCGGCGCGGCGGACCTGATCGTGGACGGGATGCTCGGGATCGGCGGGACCGGGGCGCTCAGGGAGCCGTACGCGACCCTGGCCCGGCTCGCGGGTGACGCGCCCGGCGAGGTCGTCGCGGTGGATCTGCCGAGCGGGGTGGACGCGAGCAGCGGCCAGGTGGAGGGCGCGGCGGTCCGCGCGGACGCCACGGTCACGTTCGGAGCGTGGAAGACCGGGCTGCTGGTGGATCCCGGCGCCGGGCACGCGGGCCGGACGGAACTCGTCGACATCGGTCTCGGCCCCCATCTGCCGGAACCCGACGCGGTCGCGCTGACGGACGTCGACGTGGCCGCCCTGCTGCCCAGGCCCGGTGCCTCCTCCGACAAGTACCGCCGGGGCGTCGTCGGGATCGCGGCGGGCAGCGAGCGCTACACCGGTGCGGCGGTGCTGGCGGTGGGCGGGGCCCTGCGGGCCGGGGTGGGCATGGTCCGCTACGCGGGGGTCGCCGAGCCGGTGGCCCAGGTGCGGGCCCGCTGGCCCGAGGCGGTGATCACCACGCTCGCCCCCGGCGAGGGCGTCGAGGAGGTGGGCCGGGTGCAGGCGTGGGTGCTCGGTCCCGGGCTCGGCACCGGCGACGAGGCGCGCGCCATCGCCCGCTCGGTGCTGGCCGACGACGTCCCCGTGCTCGTCGACGCCGACGCGCTGACCCTGGTGGCCCAGGAGCGGTCACTGCTCCGCCGCGACGCGCCCGTCCTGATCACCCCGCACGCCGGCGAGCTCTCCCGCCTGACGGAGGTGCCGAGGGAGCTGATCGAGGCACGGAGCCTGGAGAACGTACGGCGGGCGGCGGCCGAGCTGGACGTGACCGTACTGCTCAAGGGCTCGACCACGCTGGTCGCGCAGGAAGGGCGGCCGGTCAGGATCAACCCCACCGGAAGTCCCTGGCTCGCGACCGGCGGCACCGGCGACGTGCTGGCCGGCCTGGCGGGCGCGCTGCTGGCCGCGGGACTGAGCGGTTACGACGCGGCCTCCTGCGCCGCCTACCTGCACGGAATCGCCGGTCGGCGCGGCCCTCTCGCCGCCTCCGACGTCGCCGAGGCCCTGCCGGAGACGGTGCGGTCATTGGCCAACGGGCTCAGGCAGAGCCGCTCACCTGCCAAACTGGAGCGATGAGCTTCCCGATGACGCCCGCCGAGGCACGGGTGGACCTCTCGGCGATCCGCGAGAATCTGGCGCTGCTCGGGAGCCACGCCCCCGGCGCCGAGATGATGGCGGTGGTCAAGGCCGACGCCTACGGGCACGGGCTGGTCCCCGCCGCGCGAGGTTGCCTGGAGGGCGGTGCCGGGCGGCTGGGCACCGCCTACGTCCGCGAGGCCCTCCAGTTGCGGGCCGCCGGGATCACCGCGCCGATCCTGGCGTGGATCCTCCCGCCGGGCGAGCCTCTGGCGCAGGCGGTCGAGCACGAAATCGAGCTGTCGGCGGGCTCGGTCGCGGTGGTCGACGCGATCGCCGACGCCGCGGCCCTGACCGGCCGGACGGCCAGGGTGCATCTGAAGGCCGACACCGGCATGTCACGTGGCGGTGCGACGCCGCGTGAGTGGCCCGACCTGCTCGACCGGGCGCTGCGGCGGCAGGCCGAGGGGACCGTCGAGGTCGCCGGGCTCTGGTCCCACTTCGCCTGCGCGGACATTCTGGGAGATCCATCCATCGTGGCCCAGCTGACGGCGTTCGACGAGGCGCTGGCCGTCGCGGAGAAGGCGGGCGCCGGAGGCTCCCACGTCATCAGGCACATCGCCAACTCGGCGGCCACCCTGACGCTGCCACAGGCGCGCTACGACATGGTCCGCCCCGGGATCGCGACCTTCGGGCTGAGCCCCGTGCCCGAGCTCGGCGACTTCGGGCTGCGCCCGGTGATGACGCTCGTGGCGCGGGTCGCGCTGGTCAAGCGGGTGCCCGCCGGATCGGGTGTGTCGTACGGCCACCTGTATGTCACGGATCGGGAGACCACGCTTGGTCTCGTCCCGCTCGGGTACGCGGACGGGATCTCGCGGCGCGCCACCAACCTGGCGGAGATGCTGGCGGGTGGTCGCAGGCGGCGGATCGCCGGTCGGGTCTGCATGGACCAGTTCATGATCGACGTAGGGGACGACCCACTGGCGGAGGGCGACGAGGTGATCCTGTTCGGTGACGGATCGCGGGGCGAGCCGACCGCCCAGGAATGGGCGGATTCCCTCGGCACGATCACGCATGAGATCGTGACCGGGATCGGTTCGCGGGTCCCACGCGTTTACCGGTAAAAGGGAGCTCAGGGGGTCGCATGAGTACTACCACACGGCGCAAGGTCGGTATCGCGAGCGCGATCGTCGGTGTCGCGTCCGCGGGAGTGGCCGCCGGGGCCCTCGCCAAGCGGTACGCCGTCGGCCGCATCAGACTCCGCCCCGACCTGGAGGCGAGCGAGCCGCTTGGAGAGCTCCGGGGCCGTCCCACCACGGTCGCCACCTCCGACGGCGTTTCGCTGTACGCCGAGGTGGACGGCCGGGAAGACGCTCCGCTGACCGTGGTGTTCTGCCACGGCTACACGCTCAACCTCGACTCCTGGCACTACCAGCGGCGCGATCTGGGTGACGCCTACCGCCTGGTCCTGTGGGACCAGCGCTCCCACGGGCGATCGCCGCGCATCCCGACGGAGGACTGCTCGATCGACCGGCTCGGCGACGACCTGGGCGAGATCGTCGAGGCGCTGGTGCCGGGCCCGTGCGTGCTCGTCGGCCACTCCATGGGCGGTATGACGATCATGGCGCTCGCCGACCGGCACCCCGAGCTGTTCGGCGACAAGATCAAGGGCGTCGCGCTGATCTCCACCTCCCCCGGCAAGCTCGGCGAGATCTCCCTCGGCCTGCCCGCGCTGCTGTCGAAGGCGGTGCACAAGGTCACACCGGGTACGGTGTCGATCCTGAGGCGCGGTGGCGCGCTGGTCGACAAGAGCCGCCAGGTCGGCAATGACGTGGCCTTCCTGGCCCTGCGCCACCTGGGGTTCGGCGATTCCAAGAACGTCAGTCCCACGGTCGTCGACTTCGTCGAGTCGATGATCCGTTCCACCCCTTTCGAGGTGATCGCCGAGTTCTACCCGGCGCTGATGTCGCACGACAAGCTGAGCGCGCTGGGTGTGCTGGACGAGGTGCCCACCTCCATCATGGTCGGTGACAAGGACTGGCTCACCCCCGTCGAGCACAGCAAGGCGATGGCGGCGGCACTGCCGAGCGCCCGGTTCACCGAGATCCCGGAGAGCTCGCACCTGGTCCACCTGGAGCGGCCGGCGCTCGTCAACAACGCGCTGCACGACCTGCTCAAGCGGGCGATCGCCGACACCGACGCGGGCGACGAGAACCGATGAGCCCGGACACGGGTGGGAGTGGTGACAGGAGTGACGCACCGGTGATAGTCGTGGCGACCGCCGAGGAGATGCGGGAGCTGGGCCAGAGGCTGGCCGAGCTGTTGCGGCCGGGAGACCTGGCCGTGCTGTCGGGCCCGCTCGGCGCGGGCAAGACGACCCTGGTGCAGGGCATCGCAGAAGGGCTCAAGGTACGCGGACCGATCACCTCGCCGACCTTCGTCATCGCCCGGGTGCACCCCTCGCTCTCCGGCGGTCCGGCACTGGTCCACGTCGACGCCTACCGCCTCGGCGGGGACCTGGAGGTCGACGACCTGGACCTGGACGCCTCGCTGGAGGAGTCGGTGACCGTCGTGGAGTGGGGCGAGGGCCTGGTGGAGGGGCTCGCCGACGACCGGCTGGAGATCCTCATCGGCAGGGGCGCGTCCGGCGAGCCGGGTGAGGAACGGACCGTGACCCTCCGCGGGGTCGGACCGCGCTGGGAAGGTGTCATCTGATTTGCCCACGGGGGCTGGGAAATCCTGACAGGCTGGTACCCCGCCCCATTGGTCTAGATCGTCGGGCGCGTTGATCGACTCTGGCGGGTTTGCCCATGTTTAATGGGGAACAGGTGGGACATCGTGCCGGGCGAGGGTCGTCGGCCGGAGGGCGAAGTGGAGTTCGACGGTGCCAAGCGTCAAGCGTGTCGCGGTTGCGGGAGCCATCGTTCTTTTCGGGATGGTCGGGCTGGTCGGGTGTTCGGCGGAGGCCAACTCAGGCAGCCCGACGGCCACCCCCACCCCCACCCCGCCTGATTCCGGCATCAGCCGGCAGGACATCGAGGTCCAGCTCCAGCCGGCCCGCGCCAAGGCCGGGCAGAAGGTGTGGGTCCTGGCGAACTGCCCGATCCCGCAGGGGGGTCCCGAGCACCGCGGCACCGCGTCATCCCGGATCTTCCGCACCCCGGTGACCCTCGACCCGATCCTCGCGACGCCCACGCCGGCCCCCGCGAACACCGCCAGCCCGACGCCGCGCCCGTGGGTCCGCGGCCAGGCCACCGTCGCCGACGGCGTGGCCGCCGGTGTCTACGAGGTCAACGCCAGGTGCGAGGGGACCAACGACACGGGCAAGACCAACCTCAGGATCGTGGCCGACACCGAGCCGAGCTCCAGCCCGACGTCCAAGCCCACTTCCAAGCCGACCAGAACGATCATCAGCACCGAGGCACCGGGCACGGGCGGCGGCGGCACCGCGGCGGGAGGCCCCGCCGACTCGGGCGGGCCGATCGGCACGACGGGCGTCCTGCTCGCCCTCGCCCTGGCCGGTGGCATCGGCATCGCGGTCGTGCGTCGCCGCCGCTCGTAGTCCCCGATGGCCGATTCCACCCGCTGGTCCAGGATCATCCTGGCCGGAGTCGTCACCGGTGCCGTCATGGTCGCGCTCAACAGCAGGGACGGCGGTGAGGAGAAGCCGCCGGTCCGGGCCTCGATCGTGCCCAGCCGCATCGACATCCCGTCCCTGGGTATCAAGGCGCCCCTGATGAAGCTCGGCGTGAAGGACGGCCGGATCGAACTGCCGCCGTACGAGAAGCCGAACACCGCGGGCTGGGTCAAGGACAGCGCGGTCCCCGGGGACGAGGGTTCCGCGGTGATCCTCGGGCACGTGGACACCAAGACCGCGCCCGCCGTCTTCTACAAGCTCAAGGAGATGCGGGAGGGACAGGTCATCAAGGTGGTGCGCAGCGACGGCAAGGTCGCCCAGTACCGGGTGGACACGATCGAGCAGATCAGCAAGAGCCGGTTCCCCGCCGACAAGGTCTACCTTGAGGACGGCCTGCGGCTCATCACCTGCGGCGGGACCTTCGACTGGGACAACCACGAATATCGCGACAACCTCATCGTCTACGCCACCCTGGTCAAGACCTGAGCCCAGCTGCCCGGGGCCCGCGCGGGCCCCGTACAGGGCTCGGACGGGGACGCGGCGGGCCACCCCACCAGGGCGGCGCTCCTGAGCCCTCCCCGGAAGGACTAGGCTAACTGTTCGTGCTGGTCCTGGCCTTTGACACCGCAACCCCCGCCGTCACAGCAGCGCTGCACGACGGTGCGAGGGTCCTCGCCGAGTCGACGACGGTCGACGCGCGCCGTCACGGCGAGCTGCTCGTACCCACGATCGAGACGGTCCTGAGTGAGGCCGGAGCCTCGCTCCGCGACGTCACGGCGGTCGTCGCGGGCTCCGGCCCCGGCCCCTACACCGGGCTCCGGGTCGGCCTGGTGACCGCCCAGGCCCTCGCGACGTCACTGGGCGTCCCGGCGTACGGCGTGTGCACGCTCGACGCGCTCGCCTACGGCAGCGGGCTGACCGAGCCGTTCCTGGTGGCCACCGACGCCCGGCGCAAGGAGGTGTTCTGGGGGCACTACCAGGAGATGCGCACCCGGCTGTCCGGCCCCGCGGTGGACCGGCCCCAGGACCTGCCGGGGGAGCTCCCGCTGGTCGGCGCGGGCGCGCGGATGTACGCCGAGGTCGTCGGGGCCTCCCGGCTGCTGGACGCGCCGGAGTATCCCCACGCGGGCGCGCTGGCGGCACTGGCCGCCGAGCAACTCGGCGAGCCGGGCGTCCACGCGGTCGTCGAGAGCGGCACCCACCCAGTGCTCGGCCTGCCCCACCCGATCTATCTGCGCCGTCCCGACGCCCGGGTGCCCTCGGCGCCCAAGAAGGTCTCCGCATGACGACGGTGCTCCGTCAGATGACCTTCGACGACCTGCCCGCGGTCATGGAGATCGAGCGCAGGACCTTTCCCGCCGACGCCTGGAGCGAGGGCATGCTCCGCGGCGAACTCGACGACCAGCCGAGGACCAGGCACTACGTGGTGGCCCTGGCCGAGGACGCGATCGTCGGCTACGCGGGCCTCGCCGCGGCGGGGGACCAGGCCGACGTGCAGACCATCGCGGTCCTGGCCGAGTGGCGCCGGAACGGCATCGGCGGTGCCCTGCTGACCGAGCTGCTGACCGAGGCCGAGCGCAGGGGCGCGGTCTCGGTCTTCCTTGAGGTGCGCGCCGACAACCCGGGCGCGCAGGCGGTCTATGACAGGTTCGGGTTCGAGCGGATCGGCATGCGCCTCCGCTACTACGATGACGGCACCGACGCGATCATGATGAGAAAGGATCTCCATGCGTGACGAACCGGTGGTCCTGGGCATCGAGACCTCCTGTGACGAGACGGGAGTGGGAATCGTCCGGGGGCACACCATGCTGGCCAACGCCATCGCCTCCAGCGTCGAGCAGCACGCCCGTTTCGGCGGGGTGGTGCCCGAGGTCGCCTCCAGGGCGCACCTGGAGGCGATGACCCCGACCGTCGAGCGGGCACTGGAACGGGCGGGCCTGCGCCTCGCGGACATCGACGCGATCGCGGTCACCGCCGGGCCGGGTCTGTCCGGCGCGCTGCTCGTCGGCGTCGCCGCCGCCAAGGCGTACTCGCTGGGTCTGGGCGTGCCGCTGTACGGCGTCAACCACCTGGCGGCCCACGTCGCGGTGGACCAGCTGGAGCACGGAGCCCTGCCCAAGCCGTGTATCGCCATGCTGGTCTCCGGCGGGCACTCGTCCCTGCTGCTGGTGCCCGATGTCGCGAGGGACGTCATCTCGCTGGGGTCCACCGTGGACGACGCCGCGGGCGAGGCGTTCGACAAGGTGGCCAGGGTGCTCGGCCTGCCCTTCCCCGGCGGGCCGCACATCGACAGGGTGGCCCGCGACGGCTCCGGCGCGGCCATCGCGTTCCCGCGCGGCAAGTACGACGACGGGACGCTCGACTTCTCCTTCTCCGGCCTGAAGACCGCCGTGGCCCGGTGGGTGGAGGCCAGGGAGAAGACGGGTGAGTCGATCCACGTGCCCGACGTGGCGGCGTCCTTCCAGGAGGCCGTCGTCGACGTGCTGACCCGCAAGGCCCTGCGTGCGTGTGCCAAGTACGGTGTCGGTGACCTGCTGATCGGCGGCGGGGTGGCGGCCAACTCCCGGCTGAGGGCGATGGCGCAGGAGCGCTGCGAGGCGGCCGGGGTCCGGCTCCGGGTGCCCAGTCCCGGGCTGTGCACGGACAACGGTGCCATGGTGGCGGCGCTGGGCTCCGATCTGGTGGCGGCAGGTGTCGAGCCGTCGCCGCTGGACATTCCCGCCGACTCCTCGCTGCCCGTCACCACGGTCCACGTGTAGCGGGCTCACGGCCGTCGCGGGGCTCCGCCCCGGGCCGCCGCGCCCCCGTGGGCGGCGGCTCTCCGGGCTCTTCGAGGCGCTGTGGTGCCGCTCCTACGCGGAGTGCAGGGCCAGCACCGGGTAGTCGGTGTAGCCGCGGTGGTCGCCGCCGAAGGCCGAGCTGAAGTCGGCCTGGTTGAGCTCGGCGCCGAGGCGGAGGCGGACCGGCAGGTCGGGATTGGCCAGGAACGACGCGCCCAGCGAGACCAGGTCGGCGCCGCGCTCCAGCGAGTGCGAGACCCTGGCGGCCGGGTCGCCTATCGACGCGTCGTTGACGATGAGGGTGTTCGGCCAGGACTTGCGGATCTCCAGGCTGAGGTCGTCCGAACCGTTCACCCCCAGGTGCAGGTAGGCCAGGTCGAGCCCGGCGAGCTCGGAGACCAGTGCCGGGTAGACCTCGTGCCGGTCCTCCTCGACCAGGTCCCCGGCGCCGTTGCCGGGTGAGATCCGAATGCCGACCTTGGACGAGCCGATCCGGTCGGCGACCGCCCGCGCGGTCTCCACGCCGAAGCGGATCCTGTTGTCCACCGAGCCGCCGAAGCGGTCCTCGCGCAGGTTGGCGTTCTGCGACAGGAACTGGTGGATGAGATAGCCGTTGGCGCCGTGCAGCTCGACCCCGTCGAAGCCCGCGTCCACGGCGCGGGCGGCGGCGTCCGCGAAGTCCTGGATGGTGGTCTCCGCCTCGGCGGTCGTCAGCTCCCGGGGCGCGGGGTAGTCCTGCAGGCCGTTGGGTGTGAAGATCTGACCCGCCGGTCGTACGACGGACGGCCCGATGGGCAGCGCGCCGGTGTTGTCGGGGTGGCCGATCCGGCCGGAGTGCATGATCTGGGCGAAGATCCTGCCGCCCGCCGCGTGGACGGCGTCGGTGACCTCCCGCCACCCCGCCACCTGCTCGTCGGTGTGCAGGCCCGGGGTGTTCATGTACCCCTTTCCGGCCTGGCTGGGTTGCACCCCCTCGGTGATGATCAGGCCCGCGGAGGCGCGCTGGGCGTAGTAGAGGGCGGTCAGCGACGAGGGGATCCCGTCGACGTAGGACCGCGAGCGGGTCATGGGTGCCATGACCAGGCGGTTGGGCAGCTGGAGGCCGGCCAGCGTGAACGGTGAGAACGGCATGACGATTCCCTTCTTGGCTGGCCAACTTGGCTAGCCAATAAGCAGTTCTACAACTTGGTCGGCCAACATGCAAGCGGTAGTCTCGGAGGGGACGGAAGGACCTGAACATGGCGGAGCCGCTGTTCGACGAGGGATGCGAAGCGACCAAGGGGTGCGGCGAGTACGACGCCGACCTCAACTGCCTGATGGCCTACGCCGCCCGAGGCCACCGGGTCCTGCTCGCCAGCCTTCTCGGGGAGATCGACCTCTACCCGGGCCAGGAGCGCGTGCTGGGCGCCCTGTGGGACAACGGCCCCCAGTCGCAGAACGCGCTGGCGAGGATCGTCGGCATCGACGTGTCCACCATGACCAAGACCCTGCAGCGCCTGGAGCGCAGCGGCTTCGTCAGCCGCAGGCCAGACCTGGCCAATCGGCGGATCAGCATCGTCGAGATCACGCCCAGGGGGCACGCGCTCCGCCCCGAGGTGGACCGGGTCCTCACCGAGATGCACCGCCGGATGACCCGGGGGCTGACGGAGGAGCAGACGGAGGAGCTGACGTCCCTGCTCGGCGTGGTCAGGGGCAACCTGTGCCGCGAGGCGGGTGCGCGGGACCCGGCCGGGGACCAGGCCCTCGACGCCGCTCGGACCGGCTGACGGCACCGGTACGGGATCGGCAAGGAGCGGACCCGGACCGGTCAGGGCGTGTGGGAGTCCCGCGCACGGGCCCCTGCCTGGGAGGGCTCCGGTCAGTCCCTGGTGGGGCGGAGCAGTGCCTCGGCCAGGGCCAGCATGGTCTCCTCCAGGGCGCCCAGCCGGCGGGTGAGGTCCGCGTGCGCGGGCTCCACGGTCTCGCTCAGGGCGTCGGAGAGCTGGTCGCGGTCGGGCTGGGCGCGGAGCATCTCGGTCAGCGGTGCCAGCGCGGCCTCGGCCCGGATGACGCGCTCGTCCAGGGAGTCGAAGCGCTCGCGCTGCTCGTCGGTCTGGGCGCCGATGAGCGCGCTGACGCCGATACCGACGCCGAGGACGGAGGGCAGCGCCTCAAGGCGCTCGTCCAGGCTCTCCAGGCGCTCACCGGACTTCTCCGCCCGGCCGTCCAGGGTGGACAGGCGGGAGTCGATGACGTCCATCCGGCCGGTGAGGCGGCCCTCGATGTCGTCGAGGCGCTCGTCGAGGGTGTCGAAACGGCCACCCGCCGCCATGCGATGGCCGTTCAGCCGGTCGACGCGGCTCTCCACGGCGGCGGCGCGCTCGTCGATCCTGGGCACCACCAGATCGACCCCGGCCCCCACCCGCTCGACCCTGCCGTTGACCTGCTCGACGGCGGCGAGCACCCGGTCGGCGGCCGTGCCGACCGCCTGCTGGACGCTCGCGGACAGGCCGAGCATCCCCGCCTCGATGCGCCCGGCGCGCTGGGAGAGGTCGGCCAGCGCCCTGTCCAGGCGGCCGAACCGGTGCGCCGCGATGCCCATGTCGGCCTGGAGCCGGCCGAGGTGCTCGGCCAGCTGCCGCACCTGCTCGTCGATGCCCTGGGTGCCGTCGGAGATCGCCCGGAGGCGGGTGAGCGCCTCGTCCACGCTCTCGCCCACGGTGCCGAGATCGGTCCACAGGCTCGGCAGCTCGCCGAGGGGGGTGACCCGGTCGCGGACGGCGTCGACCCGCCTGCCGAAGGACTCGACCCGCTCGCCGACGGCGTCGACATGGTCGCGGACCGCCTCGACGTGCTGGGCCAGGCCCTCGGCCCAGGAGGGCGGGCGGGCGGCGATGTCGTCCAGGCGCCCGTTGACGGACTCGAGCGTGCCGTTCAGCCCGCCGATCTCGCGCTCCCTGACCTCGCGCAGCAGCCACTCCATGCCCTCCAGGCGCTGCCGGATCTCGTCGAGCACGGCACCCTGGGTCCGCTGCTCGTAGACGTGGTCCTGGGCCGCCCGGGCGAGGAGCTCACGCATCCGGTCGGAGATGGCGGTCTGGCTGCCCGCCTGGAGCAGGGCGTGGTCAGAGTGATCCACCGAGAGCTCCTTCGCTCGCCGACGCTCAGCCGCGCGGTTGGATTGGGTCGGTTCTGCCGATGAATGGGATGAAATCGGAGGCGAGAGAGAACTCCCGCCCGGCAACCTTAGCCTCTGGATCAAGGTTTTCCAGGGGCGAGGTTAAAAGACAGGAATTGTCGGCTTGCTGGAATAATCGACCATTTTGGCTGGTCAGCTGGGGCTGCATATGAAAGCAAATGGCCTGTCACCTATTCGGGTGAGAATGACCGTCGCGGATTCACCTCCGGGCAGCCGGAGGTCTTTCCTGAGACGGTCGACATCCACCGCGGAGCCACGTTTCTTGATCGTCACATTGCCGGCCCCGCGCTCGCGGAGCGCCGCCCGCAGCCGCTTGAGCGAGAACGGCAGCGTCTCGTGGACCTCGTACCGCGACGCCCACGGCGTCGGCGCCGCGACGTCGCCGGTGATGTAGGCGATCTGCGGGTCGAGCAGGCGCCCGCCGACCGACGCGGCGATCTCGGCGACCAGGTGGGCGCGGATCGCCGCGCCGTCAGGCTCGTAGATGTAGCGGCCCGCCGGGCCGGTGCCGGGATCGCCGAGGGTGGGGTCGGGCGTCATCGTGGCGCCCGACGGCAGGATCGTGGCCCTGCGTGCCGTCTCGCCCGCCAGTGTGCCGCACCAGATCACGGCCTCCTTGACGTCGCCCCGGTAGGAGACCCATTCGGCCTCCGCCCCGGCGGGGACGAACTCGTACGGGATCCCGGGGGCGACCTTCAGGCAGGCGGCCCCGGCCCTGGCCACCATCTCCAGTACGGCGGGCCAGGCGGGCGAGTAGGCCATCGGGTCGAAGGTCCTGCCCCGCGCGGTACGGCGCGCGGGGTCGGCGAACAGGACGTCGAAGGCGGCCGGGTCCAGGGTGGAGGCGTCGGCGGCGCGGACCGAGACCCGGTCGCCGAAGCCCAGGGCGGCGGCGTTGGCCGCCGCGATCGCGGCGGTGAGCGGATCGGCGTCGACCGCCTCGACGACGCATCCGGCCCTGGCCAGGGCGAGGAGGTCTCCGCCGATACCGCAGCAGACGTCGGCGACCCGGGAACCCGCGGGGACGCGTCGCGCCCGGTGGTCGGCCACCTCGCGGCGGGTGGCCTGCTCCAGGCCGGGCCGGGTGAAGTACATGAGATCGGCGTCGGCGCCGAACTTCTCCCTCGCGCGCAGCCTGAGTTCGGCCTGGGTGAGCGCCGCCGAGGTCAGGTCCGCGTCGTAGATCTTTCTTAACCTTGTCACCGCCGCCACCGGGTCGTCGCCGATGGCCTCGGCCGCCGCGCCCAGCGCCTCCTGGCCGCGCGGGGTCAGGAGTTCGCGGAATGCGTCGAGATTCACACCACCCGACGCTACCGCCTTCACCGTGGGGCTTCGCGAGGGGCTTCCACCTGGTTTGACGTTCGCCCGAAGCGCAGACGGGCGCTCCGTGTTGACTGTCAAGCCCTCCTTGCATACTGTTCCGTATTGGCACTCTCCCGGTGAGAGTGCCAAATACATGCGACGAGGCAGGTCTGACACCCGCGACGGCAGACCGCTGGTCGCCTCTTCTAGATCATTCAAATCTGAAGGGGAGGTCCGACGTGACGACCGCCACCAAGGTTCCCGTTAAGCCGCTTGGCGACCGCATTGTGGTCCAGCCGCTTGAGGCCGAGCAGACCACCGCTTCCGGTCTGGTCATCCCGGACACCGCCAAGGAGAAGCCGCAGGAGGGCAAGGTCCTCGCGGTGGGTCCGGGCAACTGGGACGACGAGGGCGAGAAGCGGATTCCGCTCGACGTCAAGGAGGGCGACGTGGTCCTCTACAGCAAGTACGGCGGCACCGAGGTGAAGTACAACGGCGAGGAGTACCTCGTGCTCTCCGCCCGTGACGTGCTCGCCATCATCGAGAAGTAGTTCTCGCTTCACAAAGATGACGTATCGAGCCCCGGGTCGCGAGAGCGCCCGGGGCTTTGATGCGCCGACGTACTTATAGAGAGGACTGTCATGCCGAAGATCCTGTCGTTCGAGGAGGACGCGCGCCGAGCTCTCGAGCGCGGCGTGAACGCTCTCGCGGACGCGGTCAAGGTGACGCTGGGCCCGCGTGGCCGCAATGTCGTCATCGACAAGAAGTTCGGTGCGCCGACCATCACCAACGACGGTGTCACCATCGCCCGCGAGGTCGAGCTTGAGGCGCCGTACGAGAACCTTGGCGCGCAGCTGGCCAAGGAAGTGGCGACCAAGACCAACGACGTCGCCGGTGACGGCACCACCACCGCGACCGTCCTGGCCCAGGCCATGGTCCGCGAGGGCCTGCGCAACGTGGCCGCCGGTGCCCAGCCGCTCTCCCTCAAGCGCGGCATCGACATCGCGGCCAAGACCGTCAGCGACAGGCTGATCGAGTCGGCCCGCCCGGTCGAGGACAAGAAGGAGATCGCGAATGTGGCGACGATCTCCGCGCAGGACGCCAAGATCGGCGAGCTGATCGCCGAGGCGTTCGACAAGGTGGGCAAGGACGGTGTCATCACCGTCGAAGAGTCCAACAGCATGGGCCTGGAGCTCGAGTTCACCGAGGGTCTCCAGTTCGACAAGGGCTACCTGTCGCCCTACATGGTGACCGACCAGGAGCGCATGGAGGCGGTCCTGGAGGACCCCTACATCCTGATCACCCAGAACAAGATCTCCTCTGTCGCCGACTTCCTGCCGCTGCTCGAGAAGATCGCGCAGACGAAGAGGGCCCTGCTGGTCATCGCCGAGGACGTCGAGGGCGAGGCCCTCGCGGTTCTCGTCACGAACAAGATCCGTGGCACCTTCACCTCCGTCGCCGTCAAGGCGCCGGGCTTCGGTGACCGCCGCAAGGCCATGCTGCAGGACATCGCCATCCTCACCGGTGGCCAGGTGGTCAGCGAGGAGATCGGCCTCAAGCTGGAGCACGTCGGCCTGGAGGTGCTGGGCACCGCCCGGCGCGTCGTCATCACCAAGGACTCCACCACCGTCGTCGACGGTGCCGGCGAGGCCTCGGCGATCGCCGACCGGGTCAAGGAGATCAAGCTCGCCATCGAGCAGTCCGACTCCGACTGGGACCGTGAGAAGCTCCAGGAGCGTCTCGCCAAGCTCTCCGGCGGTGTCTGCGTGCTGAAGGTCGGCGCGGCCACCGAGGTGGAGCTGAAGGAGAAGAAGCACCGCCTGGAGGACGCCATCTCGGCGACCCGGGCGGCGATCGAGGAGGGCATCGTCTCCGGCGGTGGCTCCGCGCTCGTGCACGTCTCCAAGGTCCTCGACGACCTGGGCCTGACCGGCGACGAGGCGACCGGTGTCGCCATCGTCCGCAAGGCGCTCGTCGAGCCGGCCCGCTGGATCGCGGAGAACGCCGGCCTCGAAGGCTACGTGGTGACCTTCAAGGTCGCCGACCTGCCCGTCGGCCACGGCCTCAACGCCGCCACCGGCGAGTACGGCGACCTGATCGCCCAGGGTGTCATCGACCCGGTCAAGGTCACCCGCTCGGCCGTCCAGAACGCGGCCTCCATCGCCGGCATGCTGCTGACGACCGAGGCGCTCGTGGTGGACAAGCCCGAGGAGGAGGCTCCGGCCGCCGCCGGTCAGGGCCACGGCCACGGCCACGGTCACTGATCTCACCGGTTCCGAACGGCTCGCGTCTCCCCGGAGGCGCGAGCCGTTCGCGTTTTGCGGTAAACCAAATGTGCCCGCACCGCGTCATGGCGCGTCACTCGTAAGGGCAAACGCGGTTCCTCCGAATAGTCGATGTATTTGGCAATCGAATGAAATATTTGCACATAGCGTAGTCGTCGTGGTCACTGTGTGATTACGCACCGTTATCGCCGCCTCAATGTGACCAATCCGTAGCCGTTTGCCATGACGACAGGCACTATCAGGGCGGGCATCATGCCTAACGTGACCGAGGGATGCGTCGCCGACGCCAAAAATGGGGTGAGGCTTGCGACGAGGTCCGAAGGGGGCGTCCATAGGGACGATCTCAAGGATCTGACGAGCCTCGCCGTTCAGGGGGATCGCACCGCGATCGAATCTCTGATCGCGCAACTGCGGCCGATGGTCGTCCGTTATTGCCGTGGTCGTCTGGGCCGGGTTTCCGGTCAGTATCACATCGCGGACGACGTGGCCCAGGAAGTATGTATCGCGGTGCTGTCCGCGCTGCCCCGTTACCGTGACATGGGGCGCCCGTTCGCGTCCTTCGTCTTCGGCATCGCGTCGCACAAGGTGGCCGACGCGCTGCGCAGCTCCGTACGGTCCGCCGTGCCCACCCAGGACCTTCCTGACGGGCCCGACGAGGGGCCGGGGCCCGAGGAGACCGTGGTGCGCTACATCGAGGCCGAACACGCACGACGGCTGCTGTCGAGGCTGCCGGACAACCAGCGCGAGCTTCTCATGCTCCGAGTGGTGTCGGGCCTTTCCGCCGAGGAGACCGGTAATGTACTCGGCATGTCACCAGGTGCGGTCCGGGTCGCCCAGCACAGGGCGCTGGCCCGGCTACGAGCGATGGCGGAGCTGGAGTCGATAGCTTGACCGCCGAGCTGTCGAGCAGGGGCCGCGAGCGAAAGCCCGAACCGCGGGACGGGGCTCGCGACGACCCGGAGCGAGAACGATCATGACAACGGTTCACCCGCGACGTCCGGCTCGAAGATACGGGCCGGACGAGGATCCGGCCGTGGCCGAGACCGACGCCCTGGTGGAGGCGCTCTCGCGCAGGACGCCCGTCTCCACGTCGGACGCCGCGGTCGCCCTGCTGGCCGCCTTGATCGACGACGTGGATCAGCGGTGTTCCCCGGCGTCGATCACGCAGTCCGGCTGATCCCGGGCGTGTTCACGGCTCACGGTGGGCGGACCGGGGTAACCGGCGACGTGGATCAGTGGTGTTCCTCGGTGTCGATCACACCGTCCACGTAGCCTCGGGCGTACTCCCAGCTCACATAGTCGGTGGGGTTGGGCTGGTAGGCGGGCTCGTGCACCTGGGGCTGGCCGTTTTCGATCATCTGGCGCAGGTTGCCGCGCAGCAACTCCCAGTCGAAGTAGTGCTGCTCCCCGCATTCGGGACAGTCGAGCACCAGGCCGAGCACGCCCTGGGGCTCCAGCAGTGAGCGGAAAACCTCCACGTCGGCGAGGTCGGTCATGGCCTCGTCGCGCTCGTCCGTGGTCAACGGCTCGGGATCGTCGGGATCGCCCAGCGCCGCCGCCGGGTCGTCGGGGTCATCCGCGAACGGGTCGCGAGGGACATCGTCGAGCACGATCCCACCTTATGGCCTGGATGTGATAAACAGACCCCGAACCGGCACGAGTATGACGGTCCGGGGCGGTACGGGCAGGCGACCGCGGTGGCCGGGAGGTCCTGGAAGCGGGAACCTGAAGATCTCCGGCCCGTACCGGAAACCCGGCTGCTTACCAGTATGCGACTCCGGTGGGAGATCCGGGCCTCTGGCTTTTCCCCCGGGTCCACCAGGTTTGGCGCCAGACTCTAAACTGTGACCCGGGGGTCGGCGCCTTTCCCCTTCATGAGAGCGCCGTGGCAGGAGGGTTGCAGATGGCCAAGTTCACCGATCGGGGGCTCACGTTCGACGACGTGCTGCTGGTGCCCGCGTATTCGGACCTGCAACCCGGGGAGGCCGAGACCACCACGCGGCTGTCGCGGGGCATCACCCTGCGGATCCCGCTGATCTCCGCGGCGATGGACACGGTGACCGAGGCCCGCATGGCGGTGGCGATGGCGCGCCAGGGCGGCATCGGCGTCCTGCACCGCAACCTGTCGATCGAGGACCAGGCCCAGCAGGCCGACCTCGTCAAGCGCTCCGAGGCCGGGATGGTCACCAACCCGGTCACCTGCTCTCCCGACGAGACGCTCGCCGATGTCGAGCGACTCTGCGCCACCTACCGGATCTCCGGCGTGCCGGTGACCGACGCGAGCGGCGTGCTCGTCGGCATCGTCACCAACCGTGACATGCGCTTCGAGAGCGACCACAGCCGTCCGGTGCGCGAGGTCATGACCCCGATGCCGCTGGTCACCGCGCCGGTCGGGGTCTCCACCGACGACGCGTTCGACCTGCTCAGGAAGAACAAGATCGAGAAGCTCCCGCTGGTCGACGCCGGGGGGCGGCTGCGCGGGCTCATCACCGTCAAGGACTTCACCAAGAGCGAGAAGTACCCGCTCTCGACCAAGGACGCCAACGGCCGGCTCGTCGTGGGGGCGGCCGTCGGCGTCGGCGGTGACGCGGAGAAGCGGGCGAGCGCGCTGATCGAGGCCGGGGTCGACGTGATCGTGGTGGACGTCGCGCACGGCCACTCCAAGGGCCTCGCCGACATGATCGCCAAGATCAAGGCCAACAGCAGGGTCGACGTGATCGGTGGCAACATCGCCACCCGTGCGGGTGCCCAGATGCTGGTCGACGCGGGGGTCGACGCGGTCAAGGTCGGTGTCGGGCCCGGCTCCATCTGCACCACCCGGGTGGTCGCCGGCGTCGGTGCCCCGCAGGTGACGGCCATCCACGAGGCGTCCCTCGCCGCGGGCCCGGCAGGGGTTCCGGTGATCGGCGACGGCGGCCTGCAGTATTCGGGTGACATCGTCAAGGCCATCGCGGCCGGGGCCGACTCGGTCATGCTCGGATCGCTCCTGGCGGGCTGCGAGGAGTCCCCGGGCGAATTGATCTTCATCAACGGCAAGCAGTTCAAGTCGTACCGGGGGATGGGCTCGCTCGGCGCGGTCCGCAACCGTGAGCGCGGCGGCGCCTCGTTCAGCAAGGACCGCTACGCCCAGGCCGATGTCGGCGCCGAGGACAAGTTCATCCCCGAGGGCATCGAGGGGCAGGTCCCCTACCGCGGCCCGGTCGCCGCGGTGGCCCACCAGCTCGTCGGCGGCCTGCGCCAGGGCATGTGGTATTCCGGATGCCGCACGATCCCCGAGATGCACGTACGGTGCGAGCTGATGCCGATCACGTCGGCGGGCCTCAAGGAGAGCCACCCGCACGACATCCAGATGACGGTCGAGGCCCCCAACTACCACGGTCGCTAGAGCGGCGCGTACCGCGCACGCGTGAAAACGTGGCGTGCGCCATGCACGCCACGGAACGGAAAAGACAGACATATGACTCAGGTGGAGATCGGCCGCGGCAAGAACGGCCGTCGTGCCTACGCGCTCGACGATATCGGCATCGTTCCGTCCCGTCGTACCCGCGACCCGGAGGAGGTCTCGATCGCCTGGCAGATCGACGCCTACCGCTTCGAGCTGCCCGTCGTGGTGAGCCCGATGGACAGCGTGGTCTCGCCGAAGACCGCCATCGAGGTCGGCAGGCTCGGCGGTCTCGCCGTGCTCGACCTCGAAGGGCTGTGGACCCGGTACGAGGACCCGATGCCGCTGCTGCAGGAGGTGGCCGAGCTCAAGGGAGAGCCCGCCACCAGGCGGCTGCAGGAGATCTACAACGCGCCGATCAAGGAAGAGCTGATCGGCCGCCGCATCGAGGAGATCCGCGCGGCCGGGGTGGCCACGGCGGTCCGGCTCTCCCCGCAGCGCACGGTCCAGTACCACAAGGCGGTCATCGACGCGGGCGTGGACATCTTCGTGATCCGCGGCACCACGGTCTCCGCCGAGCACGTCTCCGGCAGGGCCGAGCCGCTCAACCTCAAGCAGTTCATCTACGAGCTCGACGTCCCCGTGGTCGTCGGGGGGTGCGCCACCTACACCGCGGCGCTGCACCTGATGCGGACCGGCGCGGCCGGGGTGCTCGTCGGCTTCGGCGGCGGCGCCTCGCACACCACCCGCACGGTGCTGGGCGTGGCGGTGCCGATGGCCACCGCGATCTCCGACGTGGCCGCCGCCCGCCGCGACTACATGGACGAGTCCGGCGGCCGTTACGTCCACGTCATCGCCGACGGCGGCATGGGCACCTCCGGCGACATCGCCAAGGCGATCGCGGTGGGCGCGGACGCGGTCATGGTCGGCTCGCCGCTGGCGAGGGCCGTCGAGGCCCCCGGCCAGGGCTTCCACTGGGGGTCGGAGGCGCAGCACCCCGAGCTGCCCAGGGGCAAGCGGGTCGAGTTCGGCACGATCGGCACGCTGGAGCAGATCCTGCACGGCCCCTCCTCGGTGGCCGACGGTTCGATGAACCTGATGGGCGCGCTCAGGCGCACGATGGCCACCGCCGGATACTCCGACCTCAAGGAGTTCCAGCGGGTCGAGGTGGTCGTCGCCCCGCAGGCCGGCTGAGATCTCGCGCGAACGCCCGGCCCGGTGGCCGGGCGTTCGCCGTTTCTCAGGTGTCACCGGTCGCCGAGATGATCTCCTTCCCGCGGCCGAGGCCGGGGGACCGCACCCGGCCTGCCGGGCAGATCCGGCCCACCCGGCGGGTCCGGCCCGCCGGCCGGACGGACCCGGGCGGTGGGGGATTCAGCGGGGCTCGACGATCCAGGTGCCCCTGCGCATCACGCCGGAGACCTCCAGCTCCTCGGTGAGCACCACCAGGTCGGCCTGCTTGCCGACCGAGACGGACCCCAGGCGGTCGGCGAGGCCGAGCACCCTGGCGGGGGTCAGGGAGGCGATCTCGGACGCCTCGGCCAGCGACAGGCCCACCTCGCGCACGGCCCGCCGGAACGCGACGTCCATGGTCAGGGTGCTGCCGGCGATGGCGCCGCCCTCGGCCAGCCGGGCCACCCCGTCCACCACGTCCACCTTCATCGGGCCGAGCCCGTAGACGCCGTCGCCCATCCCGGCCGCCGCCATCGCGTCGGTGATCAGCGCGGTCCTGCCGGGACCGGCGACCTCGAAGGCCAGGCGGGTCATGGCCGGGTGCAGGTGCACGCCGTCGTTGATCAGCTCGACCGTGACGCGCTCGTCCTGGAGCAGTGCGGCGATCGGCCCCGGGTCGCGGTGGTGCAGCGGCGGCATCGCGTTGTAGAGATGGGTCGCGACGCTGCCGCCCGCCGCTATCCCGGCGATCGTCTGGGTGTAGGTGGCGTCGCTGTGGCCGAGGGCGGCGATCACGCCGCTCGCCGTCGCCTCCCGTACGGTGTCCAGCGCGCCGGGCAGTTCGGCGGCGATGGTGACCATCCGCACGTGGCCGCGCCCGGCCTTGATCAGTCCGGCGAGCTCCTGGGGCGAGGGGTCGCGGAGCAGCGCCGGGTTGTGCGCGCCGCACCGGGCTGCGGAGATGTAGGGGCCCTCGAAATGGATCCCGGCCAGCAGGCCGTCCTCGCACAGGTCGGCGAGGGCGGCGGCGGCCCCGGCCAGGTCGTCAAGGGAGGCGGTGACCAGGCTGGCCATCAGCGTGGTGGTGCCGTGCCGGGCGTGCAGCTCGATGGCCCGGCTCGCCTGCTCCGGGTCGCCGGTGGGAAAGGAACCGCCCGCCCCGCCGTGGTTGTGGATGTCCACGAAACCCGGCACGACATACCGGCCGCCCAGCCCGAGTCCTGGCCCCGGCGCGGAGCCCTGGCCCACATGCGTGATGCGGCCGTCTTCAATGGTGAGCCAGCCCCCGTGGACACCTTCGGGGGTCACGATGCGTGCGTCAGCGAGTGTGATGCTCATGGTCCCCATCCTCTCGGGTTCCCGGAAGAAGCCGCCCCCGACGCGACCGTGGGGTGCCGTCGGTTCGCCGGGCCCCTGATTTATTGACGATGAGAGAAAGGCTCTCCGCTGATAAGGTAGTCGGTCAGTAATGGCGGAACGGAGCATGACATGGCAGGCGAAGAAGACATCTCCGGGTGATACCGGATCGCATCGCCATCGGTGACGCGCCCATCGCGGGGCCGCCGATCGGTGATGTCTTCGTGTCCTGACCATTTCGCCGGGCGGTCCTCACCGTGCCGGCCGAACGCGGAAGCGATTCGATGTCCGACGCCCTGATCGTGGTTTCCAACCTGTCCTTTTCCTGGCCCGACGACACCCCGGTGTTCGAGGACCTCTCGTTCACCGTCCCCGCCGGACACACCGGCCTGGTGGCGCCCAACGGCGCCGGCAAGAGCACGCTGCTCAGGCTGATCGCCGGTGAACTTCGCCCGACCACCGGCTCGGTCACGGTACGGGGGATGCCGGGCTACCTGCCCCAGACGCTTCCCCTGGTCGGCGACCTGACCGTGGCCGAGGTCCTGGGGATCGCCCCGGTGATCAGCGCGCTGGACGCCATCGAGTCCGGGGACGCGAGCGAGGAGCACTTCACCACCGTCGGCGACGACTGGGACATCGAGGAGCGCACCCGCGCCCAGCTGGACCGGCTCGGCCTCGGGGACGTCTCCCTCACCCGGCGCCTGCACACCCTCAGCGGTGGCCAGGTCGTCTCCCTCGGCCTGGCGGCACAGCTGCTGAAGCGGCCCGACGTGCTGCTGCTCGACGAGCCGACCAACAACCTCGACCTCGACGCGCGCAGAAGGCTCTACGACGTGCTCGCCGACTGGAACGGCTGCCTGCTGCTGGTCAGCCACGACCGGGCACTGCTCGACCGGATGGACCGCATCGCCGAGCTCGACCGGGGTGAGATCCGCTCCTACGGCGGGAACTTCACCTTCTACGAGGAGGCCGTGCGCGCCGCACGGGAGGTCGCCGAGAAGAACGTCCGCAATGCCGAGCAGGAGGTCAAACGGGAGAAGCGGGAGATGCAGCAGGCCCGCGAGCGGGCCGCGCGCCGGGCCGGCAACGCCGCCCGCACTCTCAAGGACGCCGGCCTGCCGAAGATCGTCTCCGGCAGGATGAAGCGGAACGCCCAGGAGTCGGCGGGGAAGGCGGACGAGACGCACGCCGCGCGGGTCAGCGGGGCCAGGGCCCGGCTCGACGAGGCGGGCCGCGCCCTGCGCGACGAGCAGAGGATCTCGCTGGAGCTGCCCGGGACCAACGTCCCGGCCGGCCGTATGGTCTTCCTCGGCGAGCGGATGCAGGTCCGCCACGGTGAGCGGGCCCTCTTCGCCGGGCAGGGGGCCGACCTGACGATCCAGGGACCCGAGCGGATCGCGCTGACCGGCCCCAACGGCGCCGGCAAGTCCACCCTGCTGCGGGTGATCAACGGTGAGCTGGAGTCGGAGGGCGGCGGGACCAAGCGGGCCGACGGCCGGGTCGCCTACCTGTCCCAGCGGCTGGACCTGCTGGACCTGGACCGCACCGTGGCGGAGAACCTGGCCGCGTTCGCGCCGGGACTGCCGGAGGCGGAGCGGATGAACCTGCTCGCCCGCTTCCTGTTCCGGGGCTCCCGCGTTCATCTCCCGGTCGGGGTGCTGTCCGGCGGTGAGCGGCTGCGCGCCACCCTGGCCTGCGTCCTGTGCGCCGAACCGGCGCCCCGGCTGCTGCTGCTGGACGAGCCGACCAACAACCTCGACCTGGTCAGCGTCGCCCAGCTGGAAGGCGCCCTGCGTTCGTACGAGGGCGCCTTCGTGGTGGTCAGCCATGACGAGCGGTTCCTCGCCGAGATCGGCGTGAACCGCTGGCTACGCCTGTCCGAGGGCCGCCTGCTCGAAACGGGCGCCCCTGACGTGTGAGGTGACGTCTCGGGCTGGGTGGTGAACCGCTGTCACCGAGGCCGATGGTCACGCGGGCTTCGAGGACACCTCCCACGTCCCAAGCTGCCATCTCGGTCGCGTCGCCGCATGCTCCGGCCCTATCGGGCCGATCTGATCCGGGGCCGGCGAGCCCTGCCTCCGCGCAGGATCATCAAGATCACCAACCTGTACGCCGGACGGCTGATCTTCAAGGCTCTGGCCGGCGGTCGCAATTCGAGTTCAGGACGGCACAGGGCCGGCGCGCCCGTCGCCCGGGTGCGGGAACCCTTGTGAGGGCGGTAGCGCGCCGGTTGTGCCCGCACGGCACCGTACGCGGGGGCTGGGGTCGATGCCCCGGGCCCCGGGGTTACCCCCTGGCGTCCATCGCCGGTGAGCCGGGAGAGCGATGGGGGCAGACGGGGCATTTTTGCGAAAGCAAGCTGTGGCAGTGTCCAGCTAATGTCCGTGATGCTAGCTTTTGATCACTTTGGTACCCGGCGCGCTGGAGACGAGACAGGTGGGCTTGCAGCCAGACACGGCCGAGAGGGCGAGCCTCCGGTCGGCGATCCCCATGGCGATCCCCACGGTGCTCCGGCTGGCGGCACGGAGGCGGCACGTGATCGCCCTGACCGCCATGGTCCTCTCGGCCACCGGGGTCTACTGCCTGCTGGGGCTGGTCAGGTACGACCTGTTCCGGGCGACCAGCATGGACCTGACGCTGTTCGACCAGGCGGTGCGGGGTTTCGCCTCCTTCGGTGCCCCGACCAGCCCGGTACGCGGCGCCAACCTCGGTCTGGGCATGGACTTCGTGCAGCTGGGCGAGCACTTCTCGCCGATCCTGGCGGTGCTGGCCCCGCTGTACTGGCTGCACGACGGCCCCGAGACGCTGATCGTGGCCCAGGCGGTGCTGTTCGCGCTGGCCATACCGCCGCTGTGGCTGTTCACCCGGCGGACGCTCGGCATCGGCCCCGCCTACCTGGTCGCCATCGCCTACGCGCTGTCCTGGCCGATCGCGAGGGCGGTGAACTTCGACTTCCACGAGGCCGCGTTCGCCCCGCTGCTCACCGCCCTCATGATCGAACGCTTCAGCGCCGGCAGGCACGGCCACACCGCGCTGGCGGCGGCGGCACTGCTACTGGTCAAGGAGGACATGGGGCTGATGCTCGTCGGGTTCGGCGGGTACGTACTGCTTCAGATGCGACGCCGGCACGGGACCTTGCACGGGGTCGTGTACGGGGTCATGTACATGGGGGTCGGTCTGGCGTACACCGGTCTCGTCCTCGCCGTCCTCATCCCGTCCGTGGGCGGCGACTCCACCATGTACTGGGCGTACGGCCACCTCGGTGGCAACATGTCCGCGGTGGTCGTGCACGTCCTCAGCGACCCGCTGGGCGTCCTCGGCAGCGTCTTCAGCCCGCAGGTCAAACTCGACACGCTGGCCTTCCTGCTGTGGCCGACCCTGCTGGCCTGCCTGTTCTCCCCGCTGACGCTGTTCGCCCTCCCCCAGTTGCTGGAGCGCATGCTCTCCGACCGCGCGCAGTGGTGGGTGACCGACTTCCATCACAGCGCCATCACGGTGGCCGTCCTGTTCTGTGCGGGGGTCGACGGAACCGCCCGGGTGATCCGCTGGGCACGGCGCCGCGAACCCGGCCTGAGCGAGCGCGGCGCGTCGCTGCTCTGGGCGGCCGCCGCCTGCGCCGTCGCGCTCACCCTCGTCCCACGATTCCCCTTCGACCAGCTCATCAGGCCCTCCTTCTACGAGAAACAGCCCGACGTGGTCGCGGCCGAGCAGGCGGTCGCGGCCGTACCCTCCGGCGTGGTCGTCGAGGCCGTCAACCACGTGGGCCCCCGCCTGTCCGCCCGCACCACCGTCCTGCTGTGGGAGGACAGACCCCCTACCGCCCCCTGGATCGTCGCCGACACCGCCCGCGCCGCCTACCCCTGGCTCTCGCCCGACCGCCAACGCCAACGCGTCGACGAACTGAGGAGCCAGGGCTACCGGGTCGTCTACGACCGCGAAGGCTACGTGGTCCTGCACCGCGCCTGATCTTCTGGCGGAGAGCGTCCGCACATTCCTTCGCGTGGGCGCGGAAGCCGCCGCTCCTGTGACCTTCGGCTTCCTTGCCGACGTTCCCGACCCAGACGGCGCGCAGGGCTTGCAGTACGCCTTCCTGATCATGCTGGTGCCGTTGGTTGCGAACGCGGCTCAGTGGATCATCGCCTACCGGCCTGAAGGTGTTGAGGTCGGGGCTGTAGCCGGTTCCGGTGACCGGAGCCCAAGCCTGAGTCAGCTTCTCGGCCCTGAAAGGGACCGAGCTTGCAGCTCCTCGCCGTACCTGGCAGGTATGGTTCAGGCCGCGTCGTCGGCAGCGTGACGCACTGCCCGGCGACCGATGTTGATCGCCGCGAAGTAGTCCGCCGGGCCAGCGAGCCCGCACGAAACACACCGGAACTCATCTCGGGTGGGACGGTTCCGTTTGTCGATGTGGCCGCATCCGGGGCAGGTGCGGGAGGTGTTGCGCGGATCCACCAGCCGCACGACCACCCCGGCCAGGGCGGCCTTGTACGTCACGAACGTCCGTAGCTGATGGAAACCCCAGGAGTGCAGGTCGGCACGCTGAGCCTTGCGAACCGTGACCCGCTCCCGGATGCCTTCGAGGTTTTCGAGAGCGATCCCGGAGCGGGTGTCTTTGGCCTTGCCGACCAGCTTCTTGGCGATGACATGGTTGACGTTCCGGGCGAACCGCGACTCCTTGCGGCGGCGCCTCTTCAGCAACCGCTTGGCGGACTTGGTGCCCTTGGCCTGCAGCCGGGCCCGTAGCCGGGCGTTACGCCGCCGCACCGCCCGCACCCCCTTGCCGCTGTAGGGCTCACCGGTGGAGTCGGTGGCGAGGTTGACGATCCCCAGATCCACCCCCAGCCACCCCTCCGGCTCCTCCTCCAGCGCCGGTGCGGGGACCTCGACGACCACGGCGAGGAAGAATACGCCATCGCGATAGACGAGATCCGCCTGCCCCCGCAACGCGGCTCCGTCGCTGCCCAACCACCGCCCCCGGTAGAGAACGGGCACGACGACCCGGCCACTCAGGGTGAGAAGACTGACCGCGTCAGGGCCTTTCCAGGTCAGAATGCGCTGGTCATAGGCGACCGCCCCCAACGGGCGGAAGGCCGGTTTGATGGTCTTGTCGCGTTTGTAGGCCTCGCAGGCCTTGGCGATGGAGCGAACAGCCATCTGCGCTGACAGGCCGAACTCCTGGCGCAGCTCGGCGTAGATGAGCTTCTGCAGGGCGATCTTGTTCGCGGTGCGGTGGGCGAACGCGACCTCGGCGGCCCTGGTCGCGGCGGCGTTGCAGGCGCGCATCGTTGCGAGCAGCGCCCGCCCCGCCTCGGGCGAAGGCGCGAGTTTCAGCATCTCCGTCACCAGCACGCACCGATCCTGTCACTCACCGCTACCGGGCGGCACCGTTTTTCCGCGTTTCCTCCCCGCCGTGAACGACGGGGCCTCCACGCTGTAATTCCGGTGAAAGTCCGGCAGGTCGGATAGGGGGCCGGAGTTCGGGGAAAGGCTTGTTCGAGGGCCCGCTCAGCGCCAGCCTGCCGGGCCGGAGCACTCACGTAGTGGGTACTGGTGGTCAGGGTGTGGGGAACGCCTTCACCGCTTGGTGCTCCTTCTGTCGGACCGGACATCGAAACAGGTCACCGCTTGTGGTCATCGCGATCTCGCTGGGTGCGGCGTGCCTTCTCGGCCTTGGCTTCGTCGCACAGCAGCATGCGGCGTACCGCCAGCCCCTGGAGGACATGCTGCGCCTGCGCCTGCTGGTGGACCTCATCCGCACGCCGTTGTGGCTGGCCGGGGTCGGGCTGATGCTCTGCGGCCAGATCCTCGGCGCCCTCGCGCTGCGGGAGGCGGACGTGGCGAAGGTGGTGCCGCTACTGGCGATGAACCTGCTGTTCGCGCTGACCGCGGCCCATGTCATCTACCAGGAGCCGTTCGGACGCATGCTACAGCTGGGCGCGGTGCTGGTGGGCGGAGGAGTGGCGCTGTTCCTGTACGGCGGCCGGCCCCATGGCGGAGCTCTGCCCGAACCGGGTTCCATGCGATGGCTGGCGGTGCTTTCGGTGATCGTGGTGGCGGGTGGGCTGGTCCTGTTCGGTCGGCGGCGTTCCCTGCATGTCAAGGCGATGTTGCTGGCGGCGGCCGCCGGGGTGCTGTACGGGCTGCAGGACGTGCTGACACGCAGCTCCCTGCTCACGATGGGCAACGGGCTGAACCCGGCCGGTACCTGGCAGCTGTACCTTCTGCCCTGTGTCGCCGTGGTGGGGCTGCTGCTCAACCAGAGCGCGTTTGACGCCGCCCCGCTCCGGATCTCGTTGCCGGCCACCACGGCCGCCGAGCCGATCACCGGGATCGTGCTGGGCGTGGCGATCTTCTCCGAGCGTCTGCGGGTCACTCCGGAGGCGCTCGCGGCGGTGGTGGCCGGCTTGATCGCGTTGGTGTCCGGCATCGTCATCCTCGGCCGGTCCTCGTTTCTGGCCAAGCCGACGCGGAATGCTCCTCGGCGCCCGGACGGGGAGCGGCAGTGATCTCCGCGGTCCCGGTGTCGCCCACGGCGACCAGCGATGCTCTGGCCTCGCTGCCGCAGCGCCGCGCGGCATGATCGGTGCCCCAGCACAGGGCGTTCCGCCCGGCAGGGTGCCGTCCAGTGGCGCTCCTGATGGTGAACAGCCTTGCCGGGGTCGGTGATCCGGTGACGCTTTGGGATCATGATGGGATCTGCGCCGGTAGCGACATTTTTGTCGGAGACGGTGTCTAGTGTCCCGCCCATGACAAGTGCGACGCAGGCGTACAGTTACGCCGCGCCTTCCAGCTTGGTAGACGGGCGTCTGGGGTTGTCGACGTCCGGTGGCAGAGCCCTCAGCGGCCCCGCTCTCGCGCCCAGGTTCTTCAGCGGGGTGGTGACGCAGGCGGCGCCCGCGGCCGCGGCCCTGCTGGGCATAGCCGACGTGGCCCTCACCCGCTACCACCAGCCGCGTCCGGGGTGGACCCGCGACCCGGTCGTGACGTGCGGCGGTGACCGGCTCCGGTTCGAGTCGTTCTCCGCCTGCGGCGGGGTCTACGCCCGGCTCGACGTGCTCGACGGTGCCCTGGACGGCGAGGTGTTCGACAGGGGGACGACCAACGTCGACGTCAACGGGCCGCTCCGCGAGGCGCTGGCCAGGGTGGGCGCGCGCGACCCGCTCCACCTCGGCGTCGGTGCCGACGAGCTGACGGTGACGACGCTCGACGGCGCGGTGGTGGAGAAGAAGGTGCCGCTGCCCGAGCGGTGGCTGCGGGGCTTCGCCGAGGTGCAGGTGATCGCGGCGGGTATGGACCTGAGGGCCGAGCTGGCGGGTATGAGCGCGGTGCGGTTCCTGCGCTCCCTGCCCAAGCGGGCGACGGCCGATCTCTGGGTCGTTCCCGCGGGCCGTGACCTGCGGGTCGGTGACCGGCCCGGCGCGGGAGCGGTGTGCCTGTCCGGCGTGGGACGCCTGGCGACGCTGCTGCCCCTGCTCCGCTTCGCCAAGAGCCTCAGGGTGTACGGTCCGGCCGAGACCGGCGACGCCGCGTCGAGCGCATGGGAGCTCGAACTGCCGGGGATGCGCTACACGCTCGCCCTGTCGCCGCAGCGCTGGCGCGGCTTCTCCGGAGAGGGCGCGGTGCTGGCCGATCTCGCGACCGACGAGGCCGAGGCCGACGCCGATCTGGTGGGCATGCTGCTCAACTTCGAGCCCGAGGTGGAGATCGGCCTGCTGGCCGATCGTGCCGGTCTGTCCACCACGCGGGTCCGCGCCGCGCTCACCCAGCTCGGTACGGCCGGCCGGGTCGGCTACGACCTGGCCGAGGCCGCGCACTTCCACCGCGAGCTGCCCTATGACAGGGAGCACGTGCAGCACCTCAACCCCCGGCTGACCGCCGCGAGGGCGCTGGTCGAGGCCGGTGCCGTACAGATCGCCGGTGGCTCGGCGCGGGTGCGGACCGAGGGCGGAGTGCGCGAGGTCGGTCTGGCCGAGGGGTCGTGCACCTGTCCGTGGTGGTGGGACCACCGCGGCTCGCGCGGGCCGTGCAAACACGTGCTGGCCGCCAGGATCGTCGCCCGCACCGCCGTTGAGGTGGCCCCGTGACCGCCTGGCAGGAGGTGCGTGACCTGGTCACCGAGCGCAGGGCCGGCGCGCTGGCCGACCGCGTGGTCGCGGTCGGCCGGCGGCCGTGGCAGCCGCTTCGCTCGTGAGTGCGCGCGCCTGCGCGACCGGCTTCGCTGACCGCGGTCCGGCCGTTCGCCCCCGTGAACGGCCGGCGCGCACGACCGCCACCCGCAGGCCGGCCGCCCAGCGCCAGGCGCGGTCGCGCACTTCCCGATAGGTCA